>CANCGU010000029.1 GCA_947377705.1 Comamonadaceae bacterium | reverse complement strand
TGTGGCATCAGCGGTGCGATCCAACACTTGGCGGGTATGAAAGACAGCAAGGTGATTGTGGCGATCAACAAGGACCCAGAGGCGCCGATCTTCAGCGTGGCGGACTTTGGTTTGGAGGCTGACTTGTTTGTGGCTGTGCCAGAGTTGGTCGCTGCGCTTTAAACACTATTTGAAAAGGCACTCTTATGAGCTACATCGCCCCCATCAAAGACATGGTGTTCAACATGGAACACTTGGCTGGCCTCGAACAAGTGGCCCAAATTCCTGCATTCGAAGACATGGGTGTAGAAACTGCCCAAGCGGTGTTGGAAGAATGCGCGAAGTTGAATGAGTCTGTGCTTGTGCCTTTGAACTGGGAAGGCGACAAGAACCCATCGTTCTTCAAAGAGGGTCATGTGACCACCACGCCCGGCTTCAAAGAGGCCTATCAACAGTATTGCGAAGGCGGCTGGCAAAGCCTGCAGCACCCCGCCGACTTCGGCGGTCAAGGCTTGCCCAAAACGATTGGCGCAGCGTGCGGCGAAATGCTCAACTCTGCCAACATGAGTTTTGCTTTGTGTCCTATGTTGACCGATGGTGCGATTGAAGCCTTGTTGACTGCTGGCTCAGATGAATTGAAAGCCACTTACCTTGAGAAGCTCATTTCGGGCGAGTGGACCGGCACCATGAACTTGACCGAGCCACAAGCGGGCTCTGACTTGGCGGCCGTGCGCACCCGTGCTGAGCCTTTGCCAGATGGCACCTACAAAGTGTTTGGCACCAAGATTTTCATCACCTATGGTGAACACGACATGGCCGAGAACATCGTCCACCTCGTGTTGGCCCGTGTGCAAGGCGCCCCCGAAGGCGTGAAGGGCATCAGCTTGTTCGTGGTGCCTAAGTTCATGGTCAACAAAGACGGTTCACTGGGCGCGCGTAACGATGTGCACTGCGTGAGCATCGAACACAAGATGGGCATCAAAGCCAGCCCCACAGCGGTGTTGCAGTATGGTGACCATGGCGGTGCGATTGGTTTCCTCGTCGGCGAAGAAAACCGGGGCCTCGAATACATGTTCATCATGATGAACGCCGCCCGTTACGCCGTGGGCGTGCAAGGCATTTCGATTGCCGAACGTGCTTACCAAAAAGCGGTGACCTTCTCGCGCGACCGTGTGCAAAGCCGCCCTGTGGACGGCAGCATGAAAACCAGCGCCCCCATCATTCACCACCCCGATGTGCGCCGCATGTTGATGACTATGCGCGCCTACACCGAAGGCTGCCGCGCCATGGCCACCGTGGCTGCGGCGGCGTATGACGCGTCGCACCACCACCCTGATGCCGATACACGCAAAGACAACTTGGCGTTCTATGAATTCTTGGTGCCACTGGTCAAAGGCTTCAGCACCGAGATGAGTTTGGAAGTCACCAGCTTGGGCGTGCAAGTGCACGGCGGCATGGGCTTTATTGAAGAAACCGGTGCAGCGCAGTATTACCGTGACGCCAAAATCTTGACCATTTACGAAGGCACCACCGCCATTCAAGCCAACGACTTGATCGGCCGCAAGACCGGTCGTGACGGTGGCCAAACCGCCAAAGGCATTGCGGCGCAAATCGCCAACACCGAAGCTGACTTGCTCAAGAGTGGCAGCGCCAATGCCAAGGCGGTGGCAGCACGCTTGAAGGCTGCACGCGAAGCCTTTTTGAATGTGGTCGACTTCGTGGTGGCCGGCGCCAAAGCCAGCCCCAATGCGGTGTTTGCAGGCAGCGTGCCTTACCTCATGCTCACGGGCAACTTGGTGGCAGGTTGGCAAATGGCGCGTGCTTTGTTGGTGGCTGAAGCGCTGCTGGCCAAAGGCGAAGAGACCGTGTTCATGCAGTCCAAAATCACGACCGCACGCTTTTACGCAGACCATATTTTGGTCAAAGTGCCAGGCATGCATGACAGCATCGTGGACGGTGCAGACAGCGTGACTGAGTTGGCACTCGAGGCTTTCTAAACTTCGACACGCTAGCGAAAACCAACCAACCATCCTCAGGGCACTTTCTAGTGCCCTGAACTTTCTCAAGGGTCTGATATGTCGCGTTTACCTCCGGTGTTGCAATCGCTTAAGTTCCCCGTCATCGCATCTCCGTTGTTCATCATCAGCAACCCCAAGCTGGTGATTGCGCAGTGCAAGGCGGGTGTCGTGGGCTCTATGCCTGCACTCAACGCACGCCCCGCTGAACAATTGGAAGCGTGGTTGATCGAAATCACCGAGGCGCTGGCGGCACACAACCGTGAGCACCCAGACCAGCCTGCCGCGCCATTTGCGATCAATCAAATCGTTCACAAAAGCAACGACCGCTTAGAGCACGACATGGCTTTGTGCGTGAAGTACAAGGTGCCCATCATCATTACGTCGTTAGGGGCGCGTGAGGACGTGAATGCGGCGGCGCACAGCTATGGCGGTATCGTGTTGCATGACGTCATCAACAACAAGTTCGCCAAGAAAGCGATTGAAAAAGGAGCGGATGGTTTGATTGCCGTCGCAACAGGGGCGGGTGGGCATGCGGGTGTGAAGAGTCCATTTGCCTTGGTGCAAGAAATTCGCGAGTGGTTTGACGGCCCTGTGGCGTTGAGTGGTTCTATCGCCACCGGCGGCGCCGTGCTGGCTGCGCAAGCGATGGGCGCAGACTTCGCCTACATTGGCTCCGCCTTCATCGCCACGGAAGAAGCGCGTGCAGCAGATGACTACAAACAAGCCGTGGTGGATGGCTCATCAGACGACATTGTGTTGAGTAATTTGTTCACGGGTGTGCACGGCAACTACTTGGCACCTTCCATTGTCAGAGCTGGCTTAGATCCAGAACATTTGCCCGAGAGTGACCCCAGCAAAATGAATTTTGGTGGCGGCGCACAAAAAGCCTGGAAAGACATCTGGGGTTGTGGCCAAGGCATTGGTGCTGTGAAAGCCGTGGTGCCTGCGGCTGAGTTGGTGGAACGCTTGAAGCGCGAGTACCAAGCGGCCAAGTTGCGTCTCACCACGTCAGCAAGCGCTAGTTTTTGAAGCCAAAGAAAAAGCCGCTCAATGAGCGGCTTTTTCGATCAGCAATGGTGCCGATTAACGCAAGACCAGCACCGGCACATTGGCATGTGTCAACACCTGTTGTGTCTCACTGCCTAGCAGCAAGCGCTTGATGCCGCGGCGACCGTGTGAGGCCATTACGATCAAATCGGCTTTGTGTTTCTTGGCTGCAGCAATCAGTGCATCAGACACGATGTCGGACTTGACGACCACCGCCTTGGTGGTAACGCCTTTGGCTTTGGCTGACTTAACCACAGCGTCCAAGACTTTTTGCGCGTTGTCGGTCCAGCCTTTTTCAATTTTGGAAACTTCAGTGGCGCTCAAAGGCAGTGAACCTTCAAAGTAACTTTGTGGGTAGCGGGGGGTTACTTTGACGGCAATCAGTTCTGCACCGCTCAAAGCTGCCAGTTCAATGGCGCTGGTAATGGCTTTTTTAGACAAAGTGGAGCCGTCGGTGGCTACCAAAATTCGTTTGTACATAAACTGCTCCTTTTGTTGATTTCGGCCAGAGCTTACCGCATGTCGTGTGTCCTGTGTTGATGCATGTCAAGCTCTGGCAAGACGAAGCCGTTAGGCTACACCTCCTATGCATTCTGATTCTTCAATGGTTGAGCTGCTAGATGACCGCCAAGAGTGGTTACGTTTTAGCCAGCCACATAAAACCACCAACCCAAGCCATGGTGATGACTGGGATTCGCATGTGGTAATCCAAGGCATGCACTGCGCGGCTTGTGCTTTTACTGTCGAAGAGGCGCTCATGTCAGTGCCAGGTGTGCAATCGGCAGAGGTCAATGCCGCCACGCATCGCGCCAAAGTGGTGTGGTCTGCTGAACGGGTAAAGCCCTCGCAATGGATGGCGGCGATTGCCAAAGCTGGCTATGGTGCGCTGCCAGCGGCTGATAGCAACTTGCGCCAAGCGCGCCATGAAGAGGGGCGCCGGGCTTTGTGGCGTTGGTTGGTAGCCGGCTTTTGCATGATGCAAGTGATGATGTATGCCTATCCCGCTTATGTGTCTCGCGAGGGTGACATCACGCCTGACATGGTTTTTTTGTTGCGCTGGGCGTCATGGGTGCTGACCTTGCCCGTGGTGTTTTTCTCGTGTGGTCCGTTCTTTGGCAATGCCTTGCGTGACATCCGTGCACACCGTGTGAGCATGGATTTGCCTGTGGCGCTGGGGATGGTCATCACCTTCTTGCTCAGCTCGGTGGCCACGTTTGAGCCCCAGGGTGTTTTTGGTGCAGAGGTGTATTACGACTCTCTCACCATGTTTGTATTTTTCTTGCTCACGGGCCGTTGGCTGGAGCTGCGCGTGCGCGACCGCACTGCGGGCGCGCTGGAGGCATTGATGAACCGCTTGCCCGACAGCGTGGAACGTCAGTTACCGAATGGCAACTTTGAACGCGTGGCCGTGCGCCGTGTGCTGGTGGGCGATGTGGTTCGTGTCTTGCCCTCAGAGAGTTTTCCAGCCGATGGCGTGATTTTGCAAGGCCAGACGTTGGCGGATGAGGCCTTGCTCACGGGCGAATCGCGACCGCAAGCGCGTGGCGTGGGGGATTCTGTGGTGGCGGGCAGCCACAACCTCAGTGGCATCGTGACAGTCCGCGTGGTTCAGGTGGGCGAGGGCACACAGTTTTCGCAAATTGTGTCGTTGATGGAAAACGCCTCGCTTCAAAAACCGCGCTTGGCGCAGCTGGCCGACCGAATTGCCAAGCCATTTTTGATGGGGGTATTGGTGTTGGCCGCGTTGTCGGCTGTGTATTGGTGGCCCACCAACCCCGGCCATGCTTTGATGGTGGCGGTGGCTGTGTTGGTGGTGACGTGCCCCTGCGCCCTGTCGCTTGCGACGCCAGCGGCCATGTTGGCTGCCGCGGGCAATTTGGCGCGTCATGGCGTGTTGGTGCGTCATTTGCAAGCTTTGGAGTCCTTGGCTGAAATTGATACGCTGATTTTTGACAAGACAGGCACGCTGACCCAAGATGGCCAACGCATCACGCAGGTAATGACGGCAGAGGGCGTGACGCCTGAGTACGCCTTGGATTTGGCAGTTGCACTGGCTAAGCATTCGTTACACCCCTTGTCGCGAGCGTTGGTACAAGCGCGGGACAGGGCGGGGGGTGTTCCGCTGTTTGAAGCCCAAGATGTCAACGAAATAATTGGTCAGGGCTTGGAAGGCGTCTTAAACGGGCGCTTACGCTTGGGGTCATCTATGTTTTGCGCCCTAAAAACTAAGGGAATACCCGATAAAGCGGCTGTTTGCCAAGTACACTTATGCAGTGAAAACGAGTGGCTAGCCAGTTGGCAGCTGTCCGAAGACATTCGTGCAGATGCCGCGCAAACCGTGCAAGCTTTGAAAGACTTAAATGTGGATGTGTGGCTGCTTTCGGGTGATCGGCCTGAGTCAGCCCAACAGGTTGCGCAAGAAGTGGGTATTTCCCACACATTTGGGGCCTGTACGCCGCAAGACAAGCTCTCACGCATGCAAACTGCGCAGTCGCAAGGCGCGCGGGTCGCCATGGTGGGGGATGGCTTGAATGACGGCCCTGTCTTGGCCGGCGCGCATGTGTCAATGGCATTTGGCAACGCGGTGCCCTTGGCGCAGTCCAAATCGGATTTGGTCTTGATGGGCGGCAGCTTGTTGGTGGTGGCGCAAAGTGTCAAGTTGGCTAGGCATACCTTGCGGGTGGTCAAGCAAAACTTGATGTGGGCTGCGGCTTACAACGCATTGTGTGTGCCGTTGGCGGTGGTGGGCTTGTTGCCTGCTTGGCTGGCTGGCTTGGGAATGGCGTTGAGCTCGTTGTGGGTTGTATTGAATTCTTTACGACTCACCAAAGGATTTTGATGGATATCTTGTATTTGTTGATTCCGATGTCGGTGTTATTGGTTCTTTTTATTTTGGGTGGCCTCTGGTGGGCCATTCACAAAGGCCAATTCGACAGCGTGGAGCAAGAAGGCGAGCGTATTCTTCGAGACGATTGATTTGAATCAATAACCCGTAAGGTTTATTTGAGGATACTGGTTTGAAAAATGAAAGGTGACCGATGAACTCATCAGAGCAAGCCGTTTACAGCGATACCGTTGTACGGCAGTTTTCCATCATGGCGGTGGTTTGGGGTGTGGTTGGCATGTTGGTGGGCGTGATCATTGCCGCTCAACTGGCTTGGCCCGAACTGAACTTTGGCATTCCTTGGTTGACCTATGGCCGCTTGCGTCCATTGCACACCAATGCGGTGATTTTTGCGTTTGGCGGCTGCGCTTTGTTCGCAACCAGCTATTACGTGGTGCAGCGCACTTGCCATACCTCTTTGTTCTTGCCTAAATTGGCTGCGTTCACCTTTTGGGGTTGGCAGTTGGTGATCTTGGCTGCAGCCATCAGCTTGCCTTTGGGTTTTACCCAAGGTAAGGAATACGCTGAGCTTGAGTGGCCCATCGACTTGTTGATCGCTGTGGTGTGGGTGTCCTACGCTGTGGTGTTCTTCGGTACGGTTGGTACGCGTAAGGTCAAACACATTTACGTGGCCAACTGGTTCTACGGTGCGTTCATCATTGCGGTGGCATTGCTGCACATCGTCAACAGCGCCGCGATTCCTGCTGGCATGATGAAGTCTTACTCTGCCTACGCTGGCGCACAAGATGCGATGGTGCAGTGGTGGTACGGCCACAACGCGGTGGGTTTCTTCTTGACCGCTGGCTTCTTGGGCATGATGTATTACTTCATCCCTAAGCAAGCGGGTCGTCCTGTGTACTCGTATCGCCTGTCGATCGTTCACTTCTGGGCTTTGATCTTCACTTACATGTGGGCGGGCCCTCACCACTTGCACTACACCGCTTTGCCTGACTGGACTCAGTCGGTCGGTATGGTGTTCTCTTTGGTGTTGTTGGCACCTAGCTGGGGCGGCATGATCAACGGCATCATGACCTTGTCTGGCGCATGGCACAAACTGCGCGATGACCCTATCTTGCGTTTCTTGATCGTGTCTTTGTCGTTCTACGGCATGTCCACGTTCGAAGGTCCCATGATGGCCATCAAAACTGTGAACGCTTTGAGCCACTACACAGACTGGACCGTCGGCCATGTGCACTCAGGTGCTTTGGGCTGGGTGGGCTTGGTGTCCATGGGTTCTATCTATTACTTGATTCCTAAGTTGTTCGGCCGCAAAGACATGTTCAGCGTCAAGGCGATTGAGGTCCACTTCTGGTTGGCCACCATCGGCATCGTGTTGTACATCGCTGCGATGTGGATCGCTGGTGTGATGCAAGGGTTGATGTGGCGCGCGATCAATGCAGACGGCACACTGACTTACACCTTCGTTGAGTCTGTCAAAGCCACTTATCCGTTCTATGTGATTCGTGTATCTGGTGGCTTGTTGTACCTGACGGGCATGGTCATCATGTTGTGGAACGTGGTCAAAACTGCGACCAGCGGCAACACCGTGACTGTTGCAATTCCAGCACCTGCACACGCCTGAGGAGAACTAAATGTCTAATAACAATTCCAAAGGCTTCTCGCACGCTAGCGTGGAGACCAATAACTTTTTAATGATCGTGTTGATCTTGATTGCTGTCGCCTTTGGCGGTTTGGTTGAGATCGTTCCGCTGTTCTTTCAAAAGTCCACGACCCAACCGGTCACGGGTGTGAAACCTCTGACGGCGCTCCAATTGGCTGGTCGCGACATCTATGTGCGTGAAGGTTGTTACAACTGTCACTCACAAATGATTCGTCCTTTCCGTGCTGAAACTCTGCGCTACGGTCACTACTCGGTGGCGGGTGAGTCTGTGTATGACCACCCCTTCCAATGGGGCAGCAAGCGTACGGGTCCAGACTTGGCTCGCGTGGGCGGCAAGTACAGCGACGAGTGGCACCGTGTTCATTTGAACAATCCACGCGATGTGGTGCCTGAGTCCAACATGCCTGAATACCCATGGCTGTTGAAGAACACGGTGGATGCAGCAGCCATGCCTGCACACATGAAGGCATTGCGCACAGTGGGCGTGCCTTATACGGATGAAGAAATTGCTAAGGCCTCAGAAGACGTCGCGGGTAAAACCGAGATGGAAGCTGTGATCGCTTTTCTCCAATCACTGGGCCTCGCGCTCAAATAAGGGAGCCATCCATGGATGTCAATGATCTGCGCATTGCGACCACGTTGATTTCATTTGCCCTGTTTATCGGCATCATGGTGTGGGCTTTTTCTCGACGTAACAAAGAAGATTTTGAGGCCGCATCAAAGTTGCCCCTCGATCAAGACTAAGGCCCCAAGGCCTTTGTAAAGGAATCGAATCATGAGTGATTTCACAAGTAATTTTTGGTCGATCTTCGTGTCTTCCATCTCCATTTTTGGCATCGTGTACTGCGCATTTTTGCTTTGGTTCTCGGCCAAAGTTAAAGTTTCGGCACACGAAGATGACGGCACAACCGGCCACGTTTGGGACGGTGATCTACGTGAAATGAATAACCCATTGCCACGTTGGTGGTTGTGGTTGTTCATCATCACAATGGTGTTCGCTGTGGTGTATTTCATTGCTTACCCAGGTTTGGGTGGCTATGCAGGTAAGTTGGGTTGGACCTCTCAAGGGCAATATGAAGCCGAAGTGGCCAAAGCTAACCAAGAGCTTGAGCCTCTGTATGCCGCGTTCAATGCGCAAACACCTGAGCAACTCTCACAAGATCCCAAAGCCATGGCTGTGGGCGAGCGTTTGTTCATGAACAACTGCGCACAGTGCCACGGCTCTGACGCCCGCGGTTCAAAAGGCTTCCCTAACTTGACCGACAGCGATTGGTTGCACGGCGGCACGTCTGACAAGATCAAAGAGACTCTTACTAAGGGGCGTATTGGTCAAATGCCACCCATGGCGGCAGCGGTTGGCACGCCTGACGACATTCGCAATGTGTCGCACTATGTGTTGAGTTTGTCGGGTAGCCCACATGACTCTGTGCGTGCTGCCTTGGGTAAGTCAAAGTTTGGTGCATGCGCTGCGTGTCACGGTCCTGACGGCAAAGGCATGCAAGCCATGGGCTCTGCCAATTTGACCGACAAGATCTGGTTGCACGGCTGGGGCGAAGACGCCATCACTGCCATGATCAACAACGGTAAGGTCAACCAAATGCCTGCACAAGAAGGCCGCTTGACCGAATCACAAATTCATGTGTTGACGGCCTATGTTTGGGGCTTCTCTAACAAACCTGCTGCTACGAAGTAAAACGCTTTGAACTCTGCTGACGACACCAAGCAGCGCAAGACCATCCCCATCGTTCCAGAGCCTTCGGGCTCTGCGGACGAGGCGATGGTCTCGCTTTATGCTGCATCAAAAAAAATCTACCCTCGCTCTGTGGAGGGTATCTTTGCGTATTGGCGTTGGATTTTGGTGGTCTTGACGCAGTTGGTGTTTTACGGCCTGCCTTGGTTGGAGTGGGGCACACGTCAAGCGGTGTTGTTCGACTTGGCGTCACGTCGTTTTTACATTTTTGGTTTGGTCTTGTACCCACAAGACTTCATCTACCTCACCGGCCTGTTGGTGATTTCAGCGTTGGCGCTGTTCTTGTTCACGGCGGTGGCTGGACGTTTGTGGTGTGGCTATGCCTGCCCGCAAACCGTTTACAGCGAGATTTTCTTGTGGATTGAGCGTAAGGTCGAAGGCGACCGTTCAGCCCGCATGCGCTTGGATGGTGCCGATTTCTCGTTAGAGAAATTGGTGAAGAAATGGTACAAGCACATCATCTGGATTTTCTTATCCATCTGGACTGGCTTTAGCTTTGTGGGCTACTTCACGCCTATTCGCGAATTGGCCATGGAGTTCTTCTTGACCCAAATGAGTTCTTGGGAACTCTTCTGGGTCTTCTTCTACGCCTTTGCAACGTATGGCAACGCGGGCTTCATGCGTGAACAAGTGTGTAAATACATGTGTCCGTATGCACGCTTCCAAAGCGCCATGTTTGACAATGACACGCTCATCGTCACGTATGACACAGAGCGCGGTGAGCCCCGTGGCCCACGCTCGAAGAAAGCAGAGGCTGGAGCCTTGAACTTAGGCGCTTGTGTGGACTGCACTTTGTGCGTGCAAGTGTGTCCGACGGGTATTGATATTCGCGATGGGTTGCAATACGAATGCATTGGCTGTGGCGCGTGCGCTGACGTGTGCGATACCGTGATGGACAAGATGGGCTACGCCCGTGGCTTGGTGCGCTACTCCACGCAAAACGCGATGGACAACAAGTGGACGCCGCAGCAAATTTGGCAACGTTTGATGCGCCCCCGCATTCAGATCTACACCATGATTTTGGTGGCTGTCACGGTTGGTCTGTTGGTTTCATTGAGCTTGCGTACACCGTTTAAGGTGGATGTGGTGCGTGACCGATCCACCTTGTCGCGCATCACAGAGTACGGCACCTTAGAAAACGTGTATCGCCTCCAAATCATGAATGCGGCGGAGACCGTTCAGACCTACCGTTTGTCTGTCAAAGGCTTAGCTGGTTTGAAAATCACGACCGATACCGAAATCATGGTGGACCCCGCCCAAGCCCGTTGGGTCGTCTTGCGCGCTGACATTCCTTATGGTTCTGTCGAGGGTGGTTCGCATAAAATTGTGTTTGAAATTCAGGCCTTGGGCACCGATGCGTTCGTGGTCGAGAAATCTGTATTCATTGTTCCTAGGTAATACATATGCAACAAGACACCCCTGATACCAAATCTTGGTGGCAATATGGCCACGTTTGGCTCATCATTGCTGGGCCTGCCTTGGTCGTTGTGGCCGGTTTCATCACTTTGGCGATTGCGATCCGTATTCCTGACCCTGTCGTGGCTGACGATTACTACCGTCGGGGTTTGGACATTAACAAAACCTTGGCCGCGGAAAAAGACATGCAGCTCGCACCCGCTATGCAGGCGCGCAACCATGTGGTCACGCCAAAACCTGACGCAACTAAGTCAGACACCCCCGCGAAAACCCCATGATTTTCTGAGCCTATTCGGCCCTAAACTGGTTTCGTTCTTTCTCAGGAGAATCAGAATGTTGGCCCAACGAATGATGTGGATTGCATGGCCTGCCTTTTTGGTGGCGGGTGTTTTGGAAATGCTGGTGTTTGCATTTGTAGACCCGCAAGATATGCAATGGTTTGGTCAGCCCATTGAACTCTCACGGCAAGGTGTGTATACCTTGTCGTTTTTTGTTTTTTGGACCATCACAGCGGCATCTAGCGCTTTGACCACTTTGCTCTCTGTCTCACCATTTGAGATGAACCGTTGCCCGATGGTGCCCACGGAACGCCCTGATGGCTGTCCTAAGCAAGAGGTGTGTTGCGACCCTGTTGTTGTTTAACTGGGTTGGCAGGCTTGTGCGTTCACAATGAGTTTGAGCGCGTCTGGATTGAGGATGCGCACATGGCGCTGCTTCACTTCAATGATGCCGTCTTCGGCAAATTTCGAGAATGTACGGCTCACAGTTTCAAGCTTAAGGCCTAGAAAACTGCCAATTTCTTCGCGTGTCATACGCAAAACCAATTCTGATTGAGAAAACCCCCTGGCGTGTAAGCGTTGCACCAGGTTGACCAAAAAGGCGGCTAAGCGTTCTTCAGCGCGCATGCTGCCCAGCAGCAACATCACACCGTTTTCACGCACGATTTCACGGCTCATGATTTTGTGCACATGGCGTTGCAGCGATGTGATTTCGCGTGACAGTTCTTCGATGCGATCAAATGGCATCACACACACTTCTGCGTCTTCCAATGCGACTGCGTCACAGGTGTGGTGGTCGCTCACGATGCCGTCTAGCCCAATAATTTCTCCTGCCATTTGAAAGCCCGTGACTTGGTCACGACCATCTTCAGAGGAGATGCGTGTTTTGAAAAAACCAGTACGAATGGCGTACAACGCATTGAACTTGTCACCATTTCTAAAAAGGTTATCACCACGACCCACTTTGCGGCGAGTCGCAACCACTTCATCGACACGCTCCATCTCACTCTCATTCAAGCCTAAAGGCATGCAGAGCTCGCGCAAATTGCAGTTGGAACAGGCGACTTTGATACTTGTGGAATTCATAGGGCAGACAGTCGTTTGTATTGATGCAAGTCAACTTTTAAGAATGACTACACACCTATTATGGAGCGCAAATTTAGGTGTGAACTTATGCATTCTCTTGTGTTGAACCCAGAACTTTTGCGGCGCTACGATGTGGCCGGGCCTCGCTACACCTCTTACCCCACCGCCGATCGATTTGTGGAGGCGTTTGGTGAGGCAGATTATTTACAAGCGCTAGAGCAGCGTCGGGATGGGTTGACTGCGAAGGCCTATCCCTTGTCGCTGTATGTGCATATTCCGTTTTGCGAGTCACTTTGTTATTACTGTGCTTGCAACAAGATCATTACCAAACATCACGCGCGTGGTGAGGCGTATCTGCATTACCTAGAGCGTGAAGTCGATCTCAACATCGCGCACTTGGGCCAAGGCCAAATGGTGTCGCAGTTACACCTGGGTGGTGGCAGCCCTACGTTTTTGAACGATGCCGAGTTGGCGCAGCTGATGTCTATGCTGCGTCGCAACTTTCAGTTCACCCCTGGGGGTGAATATTCGGTTGAGATTGACCCCCGTACCGTGACGCGTGAGCGCTTAGCGGCCTTGGCCGATCAAGGCTTCAATCGCCTGAGCTTTGGGGTGCAAGATTTTGAACCTGCGGTGCAAAAAGCAGTTCATCGAATTCAGCCGGCCGAGCAAGTGTTTGACTTGGTGGCGGCCTCGCGCGAGTTAGGGTTTGAGTCCGTCAACGTGGACTTGATTTATGGCCTGCCCATGCAAACCCCTGAAACGTTTGAGCGCACACTGGGTCAAGTGGTCAAGCTTCGCCCGGATCGCATCGCGCTGTATGCCTATGCCCATTTGCCTGAGCGATTCAAGCCACAACGCCGCATCCATACCCAAGACTTGCCACCTGCTGCGTCTAAGTTGGTCATGCTCTCCAGCGCTATGCGTGTGCTGATGGAGGCGGGCTATGTGTACGTCGGCATGGACCACTTTGCCTTGCCCACCGACGCTTTGGCTGTGGCCAAACGCCAAGGGCGTTTACACCGCAATTTTCAAGGCTACAGCACACAACCCGATTGCGATTTGATTGCTTTGGGCGTTTCATCGATTGGTCGCGTGGGACCGACTTTTAGCCAAAACGTGAAAACGTTGGACGAGTACTACGACTTGCTCAACCAAGGTCGCTTACCCGTTGCGCGTGGCATGGCCTTGACGCGTGATGACTTGTTGCGTCGTACCGTCATCATGGCCTTGATGTGCCAGGGGAGTGTGTTGTTTGAATCGGTCGAGTTATCGCACTTGGTGGACTTCAAACAGTACTTTGCGCCAGAGCTGGCAACCTTGGCCGCGATGCAAGAGCAGGGGCTGCTGACGATGGACGACTCAGGCATTCATGTGACCGAGTTGGGTTGGTTCTTTGTACGTGGCGTGGCCATGGTGTTCGACAAATACCTGCAAGCTGACAAGAACCGCGCAAGGTTCTCTAAAATCATCTGATGAACACAACTTTGGCCCTGACCGCACTCCTCATGGGGCTGGCGGGCGGGCCGCACTGTTTGGCGATGTGCGGTGCGGCTTGTGCGGGCATTGGGCGCGCCGCCCAAACGCAAAGCGGAGGCCGGGGTACTGCGGCCATGCTGCTATTTCAGCTGGGGCGTGTCATTGGTTACAGCGCCTTGGGTGCATTGGCTGCGACCACCATGCAGGGGGTTGGTTGGCTGAGTACTCAATCGGCCGTGTTTCGTCCTTTGTGGACTTTGTTGCACATCGTCGCCTTCATGATCGGGCTTTTATTGCTTTGGCGTGGCGAGCAACCGATTTGGCTCGAAGCCATGGGGCGCGGCATATGGCGACGGGTGCAGGCCATGACGGCGCACCTCAGATTACGCCATGGTGGCGCCGTGCTGCTGGGGGTCTTGTGGGCCCTGATGCCTTGTGGTTTGCTGTACGGTGCACTTCTGGTTGCCGCGCTGAGTAATGGTCCGATAGAAGGCGCTGGCGTGATGGCACTCTTTGCATTGGGCAGCGCTGTGGTGTTAACGCTTGGCCCTTGGATTTGGCTGCGTTTGCGTGGCGCGCCAATCGTGGATGGCCGCAGTGGCGCTTGGGGCGTGCGCTTGGCAGGCTTTGCGCTTGCTGTCAGCTCGGGTTGGGCTTTGTGGATGGGGCTTGTGGAATACCAAGCCCCATGGTGTTTGGTGCCTCAATAATCAGCCGGCGATGCCCTTGTAAAGCATGTAAGCCGCCAGCACATACAAGACGCTGGCAAATACGCGCTTGAGTTTTTTGACCGGCAGCATGTGCGCGGCTTTCGCACCCAGCGGGGCTGTGAACACGCTGCATGCAGCAATCACAACCAAGGCAGGTGTCCAGATAAAGCCAAACGTATCTGCTGGCAAACCTTCAACCGACATGCCGCTGATGATGTAACCCACCACGTTGGCCACCGCAATGGGAAAACCTAATGCTGCGCTGGTGGCGACTGCGTTGTGAATGGCGACATTGCACCAGGTCATGAATGGGACGCTGATAAAGCCGCCACCGGCACCTACCAAACCTGAGATAAATCCAATCACACCACCGGCCCCCATGAGCCCTGCTGTTGCGGGTACTTGACGTGTGGGCGCAGGTTTTTTGTCTAAGAACATTTGCGTGGCTGAGAAGCCCACGAACAAACCAAAGAAGATGGCCAAATAAGAGCCTTTGAGCAGCGCAAACACCCCCAAGCTGCCGATCATGCTACCTAGGACGATGCCAGGCGCTAAGCCTTTCACCAAGTCCCATCGCACGGCGCCGCGTTTGTGGTGTGCACGCACGCTGGAGATTGACGTAAAGATGATGGTCGCCATCGAGGTGGCAATCGCCATCTTGACCGAAAGGTCTGCGTCCACCCCCCGATGTGAGAGCATGAAGGTGATGAAGGGCACCATGATCATGCCGCCACCAATACCGAGCAAGCCCGCCAAGAAACCAGTGCAAATGCCGAGCACGGCGAGTTCAAGAATCAGTTGGGGTTGGAGGTCCATGGGAATGCAGGCCTTAAAAAATAAAAGGTGTCTGCAAGGAGCCTCGGAGCCGTCATCCTGAACCGGGGGTTCAGGTGGGCGAGGTCAGGTTGACGTTGGGTTCATCTAACGCGAGACGATCACGCTCATCAACCGATGTTCCAAGCCCGAGCTCTATGAGCATTGGTTCAAGGAAATATAAAGCCCCAAGGACTTGCAGACGGTGTGATTGTAGGGCGCGTTAGATCAGTTGGTTATCGCGTGCGAGCACGGCATCCATGCGCTGCAGCAATTGATGCAAGTCGGTGTTGTATGACCCGTCATCTGCGCTGGCAAGGGAGGTGGCGGGGCGATCGGTTAAGTCAAATGCCAAATTGAGTGCCGCGAGCACGGCAATCCGATCACGCGCCTTGATCTTGCCCGCATCGCGAATTTTGCACATGGCTTGGTCCACCTTGCCAACGGCTTCGCTCAGGCGCGTTTCGCCGCCCTCGGGACAGCCCAGAACATAGCCTTGACCCATGATTTGAACTTCAATCTGCTTCATGCGTTGTCCTTGGCATCTGCGCCTTGTGGGAGGCGATCAATCAATGCATCAATACGGTGGCGTGCCGCACCCAGCCGTGATTTCAGTAAGTCGCGTTCGTGTGTCAGCTCTTGCACTTGTGTGGCAAGCAACGCATTCGTGCGTTGCAGTTCTTCGTGGCGCAGCAGCAGGTGCTCAACGCGCTGGGCAATTTGATCAATCAGGGTGGTTTGTGACATGGCCTCCACATTTTAAGGTGGCAGCAAGGTTAATCGCTAAAATTATCAATGTTGGTGCTCGAGGTGTGGTTCACATGCCTCAGTTCAACGGGAAGCAGGAGGGTTGCGTCGACCAGCTCGACAAAAACCAAACCTGCGCTGCCCCCGCAACGGTCAAGCGGACGAGCCTTTTGGCTCCGCTTCTGTCACACAAGCCACTGAGCGCCTTGAACAAGCGCTTGGGAAGGCGACAGAGGTAGTCTTCGCCAGCCCGGATACCGGCCAACAAGGTGGCGGTGCGCCTAAAAACGCGTCGCTAAATCGCTCAAGCACTGTCGGGGAAGGCGGTGAGAGCACACAAAGTTGGTATTTAAATCATGAATAAATCTATTCGTCTCCGTGCGTGTGCATTCGCGCGTACATCCGCGCCTGCGCTTTCTCTGTTGTCTTTGGCTGTCGCCGCAGGCGCTCAAGCGCAAGGCATTGAAATTAATCCGGTGGTAATTTCTGCGACACGGATGGAGCAGCCTTTGTCCGAGGTTTTGTCTTCGGTGTCGGTGATCACGCGTCAAGACATTGACAAGTCGCAAGCCGCTTCATTGGCTGACTTGTTGCAAGGCGAAGCAGGCTTCGAGTTTGGACGAAGTGGTGGACCTGGTTCGGTGACCTCATTTTTCCTGCGCGGGCAAGAAAGTAAAAACGTGGTGGTTTTGATTGATGGTGTCCGTTCGCAAACGGATGGCATTGGTTCGGTGACCATCACGGATTTTCCGCTTTCTCAAATAGAACGCGTTGAGGTGTTGCGTGGCAATGCGGGCGCACTTTATGGTGAAGCCGCCATTGGCGGGGTGATCAACGTGATCACCCGCGCTGGCAAAGGCACGCCCAAAGCCTATGGCGCAGCCACGCTGGGTTCACGTCAGACGACGGAGCTAAGTGCGGGCTACGGCGGACAGTTGGACGACACCCGCTTTGATTTCAACGCAGGGGCCTCTGGGGCCGCAGGTTTTTCAGTCATCAATGCAGATAAAAACGCCAGTGCAAATCCAGATCGTGATGCCTATCGCAATCAATACGCTGGGGCCAAAGTCGATCAAAAAATTGATGCCAATTTACGCGTCGGTGTGCGTGCCAATTTGAAAAATTCAGTGGTGGATTATGACGATGCCTATGCTTTGAATAAAACCGATACCCACCAATTTCAGATCAAGGCAGATACCGTGGGCGCGTATGTGAACAAGCGTTTCACAGACGATTGGTTGACGAACTTTGACGTTTATTCAGCAAACTACACCTACGACGCGATGAAAAATGGCGTCGTGGCGGCTAACGGCCATTACCAAGGTCATGCGGATGTGTTTCGCTGGACGAACACCTATGCGGTCAGCGATGCGACCAGGCTCAACTTCGGGTTGGACCGTTCTCAAGAAAATTTCCAGCAACGCAGCACCTACGACATGAAGCGTGACACCACAGCTTACTTTGCAGGATTGACCAGCAAAGTGGGTCGCTGGAACTTCCAAGCGAATGCTCGGCGTGATGAATTGACGGTGGATAGAACAGCCAGTACCAGCGCTCTGAAAAAAGACTATGCGGACAACACGCAGTTGTTGGGTTTGGGTTATCAAATCACACCTGCATGGCGTTTGACGTCGACGGTGTCTACGGCATTCCGTGCCCCAGCGGCCAATGATTTGGTCGGCACTTACGGTAATCCCAATCTCATGCCAGAGACGCATCGTGCGCAAGAAGCCGGCGCTGTTTACAGCGTGAATCAAGCCTTGCTTCGTGTGGTGTACTTTGAAACACGTACCCAAAACACCATTGCCTATGACGCGCAATACAAGCCCCAAAATACGGGCGAAATGCGCAACAAAGGCTATGAATTCACAGCCCGTGCAGAAGTGTTTGGCAACCAAGTGAAAAGCGCTTTGGTGTTCCAAGACCCTTGGAATGTGACCAGCAATAGTTTGCCCGGCCGTCGTGCCAAGCAATATGGCTCATTGGATGTCTCCCGATGGTTGGCTGGCCATGAAGTTGGCGTCAAATTCGCTGGCGCCTCTGACCGCTCCAACTTTGGCGGCCCCGCGGATCTTGCCGGTTATACAACTTGGGCGTTTTATGCCAGCCGAAAAATCGACCTCGATTGGACAGCTCGCGTGAAGCTCGAAAATGCCTTCAATCGCCATTACGAATTGGCGGGTGGTTACAACACGCCAGGGCGCGGGCTCTTTGCAACTTTGCAATACCAACCTAAGTAACTTGAATGCTTGATCTTTTCCCTCATCGCATCGTCTGCCTCACCGAGGAAACGACCGAGTGGCTGTACTTGCTGGGGGAAGAGGCGCGCATTGTGGGTATCTCGGGTTACACCGTGCGCCCGCGTCGTGCGCGCGACGAGAAGCCCAAAGTCAGCGCATTTTTGAGTGCCAAGATTGACAAGATCTTGGCGCTCAAGCCCGATTGCGTGTTTGGGTTTTCTGATTTACAGGCCGACATCGCCGCCTTGCTCATTCGCGCGGGTGTGCAAGTGACGGTATTCAATCAGCGCAGCGTGGATGAGATTTTTGCCATGCTGTACCAAGTGGCGGCGATGGTGGGTCAAGCCGAGCAGGG
>CANCGU010000028.1 GCA_947377705.1 Comamonadaceae bacterium | reverse complement strand
CATGTTGCCAACCCTTTGGCTTGCGCGGCCAACATCAAGCCATACAGCGCCATACCAAGGTCCATGTAACCCCCGCTGCCAAACCCGTGCGTCATGGTCACCACCAGTGCCACAGGTGCATCAAAGAAACGGAAATTGCGCTCAAACTGTGCATCTCGCCCAGCACGATCGTCGCGTGCCACATGCAATGCGCCATACAAAGCTTGCGCAGACGCCACTTGACGACGACGAAGCGTCATGGGCATGGGGTTAGGAAAGTAGTCGTAGTCTTCTTTTTCTTGCTGCCCGGCACGCCATGCATTGACCAAATCATGGCTAAGCTGCTGCCTCACCGCCCCTTGGATCGCCATGAACGCGCCGGGCTGCAGATTGGCACCACTGGGGGCCAGCCGAGCCAACACCAGCACCTCGCGCAATAACGCATCGGGCACAGGCTTAGAAAGATAGACACGCACAGAGCGGCGCTCATGGGCTAATGAAGAAAAAATATCAGGCGTGTTCACATCAAAAATTATCGACGCAATTCGTCTGGGTATAAAAAACCCCCTCACTCTTTCAAGTGAGGGGGTCTGAGGCTTTTTAAGCTTTCACTGACAAAGTCAGTGAAAGTCGCTTAGAAGCCGTAACCAATGCCCACGCCCACCAAGGTTGGGTCGAGCTTGAGCGTACCCGCTTTAGCGCCTGTCGCGGCGACGTAAACATCCGATTGAATTTGAACTTTCTTGATGTCGAAGTTCAAAGAAACTTGCTTGGTCAACGGTACGTCGACGCCGGCTTGCAAGGCAAAACCGTAGCTGTGGTTATCCAAGCTGAAGGCACCGCCAGCCAAATTCACATTTGTGATTTTGGTGAAGTTCACGCCTGCGCCCACATAAGGCGTGTAACCCTTCAAGTCGGTGAAGTGGTATTGCACGGTCAACGTAGGCGGCAAAGCCTTGAACGTGCCCACGTCGCCACCTGCGGCAACAACGTTCATTTGTTGAGGAACAGTCAAAATCAACTCAGCTGCAATGTTCTTGTTGAAGAAGTAGGAAACATCCACTTCTGGAATCGTCTTGTTGGATGCGCCCAATCCTGTGACAGGCGTTGAGTTCTCATTGGTCATATGCATGTTCACAGCACGCGCACGCACCAACCAAGGGCTTTCTTGTGCAGCCACTTGGCCAGCAACCAACATACCAACAGCAGCGGCGATGAGAATTTTTTTCATGATGTTTTCCTTAGCTTTACTCGGGTCTATTCCCGTGCTGCTAATTTCACTGCGAATCGGAAGAACACATATTGATGCGCATCAACTACACGCCTGCAAATGCTTGACCTAGATCAAGGAGAATTGAGCCGCATAAAAAACCCCACCACTCTGACGAGTGATGGGGTTTCATACGTTTAGATTCCTAACGAGTTAAGCCAATATCTGGCTTAAAACTTGTAACCCACACGAATCACATAGTCCATTGTGTTGAGCTTGACATCACCCGAGCTCGTTACTGGCACACCCATACCTGGCCCCACAAACGTGGCCGTTGTAGTAATTGGAATGTATGAGGCAGAACCATTGATGCTCCACTTGTCATCAATGTTGTAAATTACACCCGCGTTGTACACAGGCGCCCATGAAGAGGAGAAGTCAGCTGAAGTACCAGCCAAGGCCACCACCGTTCTGTCTGCTGCGTTGGTCGACACGTTGTGAAATGAAACACGAGAAAAACCAAAACCCACATACGGACGCCATTGGTCTTGCGCTGTACCAAAGAAGTACTTGGCCACAGCGGTGGGCGTCCAGATTTTCATCTTGGCTGCGGCTGCATGTGAAGGGGCGCTGCCGTTAGGGGTATTCAGGTCTTGTGTGAACTCAGCAGGCACGCCAATGGTGAACTCACCACCGATGTTGTCTGTGTACATGTGCAACAAGCCCAATGAGATGGTGGTTTCACTGCCCACTTTGGCCGTAGCGTCTTTGAGTTGACCTGTGAATGCAGCAGCAGAGGCTGCACTGGCGCTGGTTGAAGTCACCACGCCCAAATTGGCATCAGGATTAATTGAAGCTAGGCCAATGCCGATGATGTTATCGCCTGCTTTTTGAGCAAAGGCACCTGATGCAGCGACCAAGGCAGCACAAGCCAAGGCAATTTTTGAAATAGAAGTCATTTTCGTCTCCGATATTTTGTTTTTGAAATCAAAAAAGCCCCACTGCTTTTGCAAGAAGTGGGGCCTTGGGTCTTTTAAATCTTTAACTGGCTAAGCCAGCGTTGGGATTAGAAAGAGTGACGGATACCAACGAGGTAACCATTTGACGACGCACCTGCTGTTGACAAGGCTGAAGGACCGCCGTAGAACACAGTTGTCTTCAATGATGGACCGTTGGTGCCATGGCCAACACCAGCGTATGCTTGTGTGCGCTTAGAGAACATGTAACGAGCTGTCAAACCAGTCACTTTGGTTTGGTCGCCAGTGACGTCGTCTTTCATTGTGGTGTAACCTGCGGCCACGTTGACTTTTGCGTTCACGTCATACAAAACGCCCACACCGTTAACAGTGTTGCCGTCGATGTTCGAGAAACCGCCGGCTGTAGTCAACTTAGATTGAGCTGCCACCAACTTGGCAGCGCCCAATTGGTATGTAGCACCGTAAGTTTTGAACTTAAGAGCTTTGATATCGCCAGCATCAGTACGGATAGATTCTGCGTATTGAACGTTCAAAGGACCATTGGTGTACTCAATACGGTATGCATAACCTTGACCAGCTGTGTACGCAGCATTAGGTGCTTGAGATTGCATTTGGTTACCAACGTGTTGATAAGTCAACTGCAGGCCTTCGAATGATTTAGTCTTGAAGCCCCAACCTGCGTTGAAGTTGATAGGAGCAGAACCACTTTGAGAGTTGTTAGCCACGCCAGCTGTGCCAGTTGTGCCGCTGTAAGCTGTGTCAGCTGCTGCTTTACCAAAGCCCAATGTGGCCAAAGAGCCAGTGTTGGTCTGTTGAGCAGTCAAAGCACTCCAACCAAATGAGTTAGAGCCTGTGTTGCTGAAAGCACCTTGTGTCAACCACACTGCGTCTTGAATGCGGCCGATTTCAAAAGAACCAATGCTGGTATCTGTCAAAGAGACGTTAGCAGCACGTGTAAAGAAGTTGGTTTTTTGACCAGACTGAGCTGCATCACCAGAAGTAGGAGAACCAACTTGACCTTCTGGCAAGCTGAGTTCTGACAAAAGATGGAAACCAGCGCTAAGGCCACCGCCCAGATCTTCCGTACCGCGGAAACCCAACACTGAAGTGCTGTTCACGTTAGAAGCGATTTTGGTAGTGGCGGTGCCAGAGTCAGTAGAACGATATACGCCTTGATCCAAGTTACCGTAGATGGTCACAGTGGATTGAGCGAATGCAGAAGTCGCGGCCAATGCGGCCAATGCAACGAGGGTTTTTTTCATTTCAAGGTTCTCCAAGGTTTGAACAGGGGTTCTGAATTTTTCAGAACCAACCTCCGTTTTCGGGAAGTTAGATGTATTGAACCAGACGGCCATGCAAACGGCGATGACAAGGTCTAAAAATAGGGGTTGAACGTTGCATTCGTGCAACAAACAAACGCCAAACCACTCGCAAACCCTTGGGGCTGGCGTGCGGTCAACCCATCGCGGCATGCCATCGCTTTTTTGTCTTCCGCCTTAAACTCGAACCATGGATGCTCTTCTCACCGCCGCCGACAGTGCCTTGCGCACTGTCTTTGCCCGCCACCACGCCAACCGTCCCACGCCCATGTGGGCGGCCGAGGTGCCCGCGCCAGCCCCACTGACCGACGCTGAAAAGCGCGAAGCCTCTGCGCTGATGCGCGTGAACCATGTTGGCGAAGTCTGCGCCCAAGCGCTGTACACCGCACAAGCTTTGGCGACCCAAGACAATGCGCTGCGCCAGCACCTGACTGCGGCATGCAACGAAGAAACAGACCATTTGGCATGGGTCGAGGAGCGCCTACAAGCCTTGGGGGGACGCCCCAGCCTACTCAACCCACTTTGGTATGCAGGCGCTTTCAGCATTGGCTATGCCGCAGCCAAACTAGGCGGAGACCGCATGAGCCTGGGCTTTGTGGTGGAGACCGAGCGTCAAGTCGAGGCGCATTTAGACAGCCACTTGGGTTTGCTACCCACCAATGACGGGCCCAGCCGCGCCATCGTGGCCCAAATGAAGGTGGATGAAGCGCAACACGCCAAAGAAGCGCAACTGGCGGGGGCTGCCGAGCTGCCCGCACCTTTCAAAATCATGATGCAACTGGCGGCCAAGGTGATGACCACCGTGGCGCATCGGGTTTAAAGTAAGAGCATGCGACTCACAAACGATCAGGTGCAGACCATCAAACAAACTGCCCAGCAGGTACTGGGCGAAGGTGCGCGGGTGACGCTGTTTGGCTCACGCGCTAACGATGCACTGCGTGGTGGTGACATTGATTTACTGTTTGAAACCCCCCTTCAGCTTGATAACCGTGTAGCCACCACGGGACAGCTGTATGCGGCGCTGATTCGCCACTTGGGTGATCGAAAAATAGATGTCCTGCTTAAAGATGCGGCAACACCCGAAGCACCTGTGATGCGAATCGCACGCGAAACGGGGGTGCAGTTATGACCTTGTTGTACTTACAAGAACACGCGCCAGCCATGCTGCAAAGCTTGGCCCTTGCCCGCAAAGAAGCCGAGCATTTACGATACAGCCAGTCTACTTTGTTTGCTTTACCAATCGACTTGGCTTGGGTACAAAGCCTCGCAAGCCACCCCGAATTAGCGGAAAAGGTAGAGGCTTTTGTCAGCCGTTTTGGACGCCTGCAAGACCACATAGGCGGCAAGCTACTGCCTCGTCATGCTGCCCTCGTGGGCGAGCCTGCCAAAACGCAGCTAGACACCTTGGCACTTGCAGAACGATTGGGCTTGTTAAACAACGCAGATGCATTCGTTGCAGCCAGAGGGCTTCGCAACGCTTTGGTTCATGAATACATGCACGATGCGCAGATTTTTTTAGAGAACCTGCTAGCCGCCAAGCCTGCTTGCGAGATATTTTTTGACACCCTCGAGCTAGTCGCCCAAGACCTGCGGCGCTTGGGATTAGAGGCTTAAGCTTCCACCAGCTCAAAACTGGTAGTGATTTCCGCTGTTTTACCCAACATGATGCTGGCCGAGCAGTATTTGTCATGGCTCATCGCGATGGCCCGTTCCACGGCGGAGGCGGGAACGCCCTTGCCAGTAACTGTGAAATGCATGTTGATTTGAGTGAACACTTTGGGGTCTTCGGTGGCGCGCTCGCTCACAATCTTCACGCTGCAGCCCTGCACGTTGTGACGGCCACGCTTCAAAATCAGCACCACGTCATACGCTGAGCAACCACCTGTGCCAGCGAGCAGCAGCTCCATGGGCCGAGGCGCCAAGTTTTGGCCACCGTTCTCTGGCTTGGTTACATCAGGCGCGCCGTCCATGGCCACCACATGGCCGCTGCCAGTTTCTGCAATAAAGCCCATGCCCGAACGGGTGCCAGAGTTGCCGGTCCAGCTAACGGTGCATTCCATGTTGTTCTCCAAAAAATTAGGCTTTGATTGTCTTCTAAATGTTGCATCGCAACATTTTTTGCATACACTAGAGGCTTGTCTCCTCCACCCTCAAAAGTGGATTCAGCCCCGAGTTGCAAAACTCGGGGTTTTTTTTCGTCTATGCCTCAAACCATGCTGATAACCAAGCGTTTGCCGCAAGCCTGTGCGTAGCGGCGCAAGGTGCTCAGCGAAGGGGCGTGATTGCGACTCCCCAAACTGGATTCAATACGCGCCAGCACAGGCTGACTAACGCCCATACGCCGCGCAACGTCAGCCTGCGTTAATCCAGCCTCTTTGCGCGCCTTTAGCAGCTCCGCCAACGCTGCGAATTCGTCCTCAAGCGCGTCATAGGCCTTTTGAAAGGTGGGGTCAGTCGCGCGCTTTTGTGCAGCCGTTTGCTTGGGATTAAAAGCTACAGGCTTAAATTTCTCCTGGGTCGCATCAATCATTCAACACCTCTTTCATTCGTTGTCTCGCCAGTCGAAGTTCTTGGATGGGGGTGGTTTGGGTCTTTTTCACAAAACCATGCAAGATGACCACACGCCGACCTTTCATGCAGCAAAAGAACGCACGCCCGATTCCCTCAGAGCCACGCGCTCGAATCTCGAACAAACCATCACCCATGGCTTTTGTGTAGGGCATCCCTAGATTCGGACCACTCATCACCATTTGTTCGGAAATCCGCACAAAGCTGGCATAAATGCCAACGGGCCATTTCTCAATCAAGGCTTGCACTGGAGCAGCAAAGAACTGGATTTGGTAATTCATATTTTATAGCATGTATGCAATATTTCAGAGTCAGACTTTGAGCACCCAACTTTGGCCCCAAGTTAATGCAAGCACCGCTTACTGAACTCAGAGATTGCGTACCCACGGCTTAAGAGACAATCGCTCTATGTCTACCCGCACCCCTAAAGCGCGCGCCCTGCAGCCCGCCGACTACCTGAAAAAAATCTTGACCGCCCGTGTGTATGACGTGGCGACCGAATCTGCGCTGGAGGTGGCTAAAAACCTAAGCCGCCGCATTCACAACACCGTGCTCTTAAAGCGCGAGGACCAACAACCCGTGCACAGCTTCAAGCTGCGCGGCGCGTACAACAAGATGGCGCACCTCACGCCCGAGCAGCTCAAAAAAGGGGTGATTTGCGCCTCTGCCGGCAACCACGCGCAAGGCGTGGCGCTAGGCGCCAAGCGCCTAGGCGCCAAGGCCATCATCGTCATGCCCACCACCACGCCCAGCGTGAAAATTGAAGCGGTGAAAGCCCTCGGTGGCGAGGTGGTGTTGGCGGGCGACAGCTACTCTGACGCATACACACACGCCCTCACACTGGAAAAGAAGAACGGCATGACGTTTGTCCACCCATTTGACGACCCCGATGTCATCGCGGGCCAAGGCACGATTGCCATGGAAATGTTGCGCCAACACCAAGGTCCACTCGATGCGGTGTTTGTCGCCATCGGCGGCGGCGGCTTGATCAGCGGTGTCGCCAACTACATCAAGGCCGTGCGCCCCGACATCAAAGTGATTGGTGTGCAAATGGACGACTCGTCAGCCATGATGCAGTCGGTGGCCAAAGGCAAACGCGTCACGCTCCATGACGTGGGTTTGTTCTCTGACGGCACGGCGGTGAAGCTGGTGGGCGAAGAAACCTTTCGTGTCTCGAAAAACTTGGTCGACAGCTTCATCACGGTAGACACCGACGCCGTGTGCGCCGCCATCAAAGACGTGTTTGTGGACACCCGCAGCATCGTCGAGCCCGCGGGCGCCTTGGCCGTAGCCGCCATCAAACAATACGTGGCCCAGCACAAAACCAAGGGTGAAACCTACGCCGCCATTCTGTGTGGCGCGAACATGAATTTCGACCGTTTGCGCTTTGTAGCCGAGCGTGCCGAAGTGGGCGAAGAACGCGAAGCCTTGTTTGCCGTGACCATCCCTGAGCAGCCCGGCAGCCTACGCCGCTTTTGCGAACTGATTGGCAAGCTGCCCAGTTTTGGCGGCAGCAAATCGCCCCGCAACGTGACCGAGTTCAACTATCGCATGAGCGACCAAGCCAAGGCACACGTCTTTGTGGGCTTGACCACGGGTGTCAAAGGCGAAAGCAACAAAATTGCAGCGCACTTCAGCAAGAGTGGCTTTGAAGCGATTGACCTCACGCATGACGAACTGGCCAAAGAACACATCCGCCACATGGTGGGCGGCCATTCGTCATTGGCCCACGAAGAACGCATCTTGCGTTTTGAATTCCCCGAGCGGCCTGGTGCGTTGATGCGGTTCTTGCTGGCCATGCGTCCCGGCTGGAACATCAGCCTGTTCCACTACCGCAACCAGGGCGCGGACTATGGCCGCATCTTGATGGGCTTGCAAGTCCCCAAAACCGACAACAAAGCTTTCACCGCTTTCTTGGAGGGCTTGGGCTATCCCTACGTGGAAGAAACCAAAAACCCCGCGTATCGCTTGTTTTTGCAACGCTGAACTGATGGCGCACCCATGAACAACGAATAAAAAAGGGTAGCAACGCTACCCTTTTTATTTTTTGGCTGGCAGCTCTAGCGCCAACATTGGCGGCCCGTCCCTCGACGTACCTAGGCTGATGCGTCGACCTTGCACCGATTGCAGCACCCACCCTTCGGCCACATTTGCGCCCACACGGTAGGGCTTGGCCGCTTGCCCATCCACGGAAATCAGTGCAGCCCCGGCATTTGGGCCTCCCGTCATCACACCTTGCAGCTGAAAGCGGTTGGCCAAATCGGGGCTGGCTGCCGTTTGCACAGGCACAGCGCCCAAGCTACGGGCAGCAGCGGCAAGGTCCATCTCGGGCAAACCTTGCGCCGCGAAGGTGGCATCAGTCGGCGCTACGCCAGTGGCGGACCAACGCAAACCCCAGGTCACAGCACTGAACATGACGCCCCCCCACACCAGCAGCGAGGCGGCGGGCAAAACCATGCGGGAGAAGACACTCAAATGAAACATCAGCGGATTATGATTCATGCCATGCATACGTCTCAAACAATCCTCAAAACCAAACGTCAACGCGGCTTCACACTCATTGAATTGATGGTGGTGCTGGCCATCATTGGTGTACTCGCCGCTCTGGTGGTGCCCAACGTCCTCAACCGCGCCGATGATGCGCGTGTAACGGCCGCAAAAACCGATGTGGGCAACCTCATGCAAGCGCTCAAGCTCTACCGCTTGGACAACCAAAACTACCCCACGGCCGAGCAAGGCCTGAACGCTTTGGTAATCAAGCCCACCGCCGGTCCCACACCGCCAAACTGGAAAACCTACATCGACAAGCTGCCCAACGACCCATGGGGCCGCCCTTACCAATACATGAACCCTGGCGTGAAGGGCGAGGTCGACGTGTTGTCTCTGGGGGCTGATGGCCAGCCAGGCGGAGAAGGTAAAAACGCCGACGTTGGCAGCTGGCAGTAAAACCCGCACGCCAACCAGCCATGCAGCGCCAACACGGCCTCACCCTGTTGGAGCTGTTGGTGGTGCTGGCCATCATCGGCTTTGCCATGGCCGGTGTCAGCCTCTCGCTGCGTGACAGCAGCCAAACCCAGCTAGAGCGCGAAGCCCAACGCCTCATCGCCCTGCTCGAAGCGGCCCGAGCCCAATCACGCACCAGTGGTGTGGCGGTCGTTTGGCAACCCACCCCTGAGGGGTTTGCCATTCGAAGCCCGCTGACCACCCGCACCGAAGTTTGGTTAACCGCTGGCACACAAGCCGTGGTCAGCACGGCAGTGCCATCACCCAACACCAACACCGCCACCGCCAACTTGGTGGTCCTCGGACCAGAACCCATCCTTGCGCCTACCCGCATCACGCTGAATGTAATTTCGGCCAACAACACCCCATCAACGCCCACCTTGCGTATTGGCACAGATGGCTTGCAGCCTTTCAAAGTGGTGCCATGAAGACGCAGCGCGGTTTCACGTTGATCGAGGTGTTGGTGGCGTTGGCCATCGTGTCCATCGCCTTGATGAGCGGGCTCAAAGTCAGCGGCGCGCTCACGCGCAACGCGCAACGCCAAGCCGATGTGCTGCTTGCGCAAATTTGCGCAGACAACGCCTTGAACCAACTTCGCCTATCGCAACAACTGCCTGGCGTGGGCAACTCACGCGTGCCCTGCCCGCAAGTCGAACGCAACTTTGAAGTGGCGCTGACCGTGCGCACCACGCCCAACCCCGCGTTTCGCCGCGTAGACGCCCAAGTGTTTGACGCCGCCACGCCTGTGTTGAACATCACCACGGTGCTGGGGCGCTATTGATGCAAAAGCAACGCGGCTTCACCCTCATCGAACTGCTCATCGCCATCACCCTCATGGCGGTGCTGGCCGGTTTGAGCTGGCGTGGGCTTGACAGCCTCATGCGCAGCCGCGACATCACGCAAGCGCAAGTTGACAAAACTGCCGTGCTGCAAACGGTGCTCGCCCAATGGCAAGCCGACCTCAACGCCGTGCAGCCCTTACCCAGCCTCAACGACGCAGGGGTGAACTGGGATGGCCGCACGCTGCGCCTGACCCGCCGAGCCACGGCTTGGCGTGCCGACGGTGCAGATGCTGGGCTTTGGGTGGTCGCATGGACGCTGCGCAACAACCAATGGTTGCGCTGGCAATCGGCCCCCTTGCAAACGCGCGCCGCCCTGCAACAAGCGTGGACCCAAGCCGAGCGCTGGGGCCAAAACCCCAGCAGCGATGATGCGGCATTTGAAACGGGGCTCCTACCCCTCGACGCATGGCAGCTCACCTACTTCCGTGGCAACGCCTGGACCAACCCGCTCTCTAGCGCGGGCAATTCAGACACAAACACGCCCAGCAGCGGCGCACAGGCGCTCACGCCACAAACCACCGCCACGGGCCAAGGCGCGTTGCCCGACGCCATTCGCCTGCAAATTGACCTCCCCGCCAACACCGGCGTGCGTGGCCGCCTCACCCTGGATTGGGTGCGCCCCAACTTCAGCAACACCAAAACATGAAGCACGTCGCACACCGTCCCCCCAAGCAACGCGGTGCTGCGCTGCTGGCGGCCATGCTCACAGTGGCTTTGGTGGCCACCTTTGCCGCAGGCGCGCTTTGGCAGCAATGGAAATCCATCGAGGTGGAGAGTGCGGAGCGGCAACGCACACAAGCGCGCTGGCTGCTGACAGGCGCGCTCGACTGGGCGCGCGTCATCTTGCGCGAAGACGCGCGGGCGGGCGATGTCAATTCGCCCGCTGACCACTTGGCAGAGCCGTGGGCCGTCCCGTTGCAAGAAGCGCGACTGTCCAGTTTTTTGGCCGCCTTGCCCGACAGCACAGACAACACGGGGGACGATGTCAAGCTCGCCCAACAAGTGTTGTTGTCAGGACAGGTGAACGACCTGCAGGGCCGCCTCAATGTGACCAATTTGCTGCAGGGGGATCGGTTCGATGACAAAACCCTGCTCGCGTTTGAGCGCCTGTTTGATGCGCTCGGCATACCCTCCGCCCAACTCAGCCTACTCACCCAAGGTTTGCTCGCCGCACAACGGCCAAGCAGCAACGCCCCCCTCATGCCCCAGCGCGTGGCACAACTCAGCTGGTTGGGTCTGTCACCGCAAGCCTTGCTGACGCTCAGCCCCCACATCACCGTACTGCCCACACGAACACCTGTCAACCTGAACACCGCCAGCGTTCAAGTGCTGTACGCCAGCGTGCCAGGCCTAGGCCTGACGGACGCGCAGCGCTTGGTGCAACAGCGCGAGCGTCAACACTGGCCCACCATCGACGCCTTTCAAAAAGCCTTGGGCCGACCCGTCAGCCTAGAGGGTACGCACAGCGTGAGCACCCGTTACTTTGAAGTGCTGGGTCGCTTGCGCATGCCACAAACCACCCTGCAAGAACGCTCTTGGGTGCAGCGTGAAGGTCAAGACTTGAAAGTGCTTTGGCGCGAGTCTGGCTCTCTACAATGACGGTTCTCATGTTGATCATCGCGCTCCCCCACTCTGCCAATGCCGCTACAACGGGCTATGCACACGTTCACTCGGATGGGCACAGCGTGTTGCGCCACGCCATCGGGGTGGCTGCCACGTTGTCAACCCATGCAGGCGAAGTGGTGGCTGTGGTGCCGCACAGCCGTTTGGCTTGGCTGCGTGTGCAACTGCCGCCAGCCAGCCATGGCCCACGTTTGCCAAGCGTGTTGCACGGTTTGCTCGAAGACCGCTTGCTCGACGACCCACAACACCTGCACATCGTGCTTGACCCCCAAGCCGAGGGTGTGGCCCGCACAGGCGGTGAAGCTTGGGTAGCGGTGTGCGACAAGGCATGGCTGCGTGAAGTCCTCGCGCCGCTACAAGCCGCTGGCCTAACCGTTCAACGTCTCACGCCCGAGCTATCGCCCAGCAATACCCCCGTCTTGCATGTGATGGGCGAACCCGACCATTCACAAAGCGTGCTTTGCCACGCGCAGGGGGTGACGCTGCTACCGCCCAACACGGCTCAGTGGCGCGCCTTTGCCGCCCTCAGCCAAGACGATTTACAAATTCAAGCCGAACCCGCCATGGTGGCACGCGTGCAAAGTACTTTGCAACGCCAGCCCTCCCTGCAAAGCGCGGCGCAGCGCTGGCTCGAATCCAGCCAATCCGAGTGGGATTTGGCGCAGGGCGAATGGGCACAAGGCCGCGCGCAGCGCACGCAGCGCCAACTGCAAGCCACATGGCAAACCTTGCTTCACGCACCGGCGTGGAAGCCCGTGCGCTGGGGCCTGGGGGTATTGGTTGCCTTGCAAGTGCTGGGACTCAACGCTTTGGCTTGGCGCGAGCGCAGTGCCTTGGATGCACAACAAGCCTCGCTGCACAGCATTTTGAAAACCACCTTCCCATCTGTGACCTTGGTCATCGATGCGCCGTTGCAAATGCAGCGCGAGGTGGATGTGTTGCAACAAAAATCTGGCGCCACCTCCAGCACAGACTTGGAGCCCATGCTCGCGGCCTTGGCTGACGTGCTGCCCGCAGGACAAACCCCTTCACAAATTTATTTCGCCGACCACGCACTGCGCGTGCAAGGTGTCGCGCTGGATAGCAACGCCTCTGGCGTGGCGCGTCTCAAGGCCCAAGGCCTGAGTCTGCGTCAAGACGGCAACGACGCCTGGGTTTTACAGGCGGAGGGCGCGAAATGACATTACGTGCCCGTTGGCAGGCCTTGAGCCCACGCGAGCAACGCAGCGTGTCGGTGCTGGGGGCTCTGTTCGGCCTGTTGTTGTTTGGGTCAATCGCCATCGCCCCCGCAGTCAACACCTTGCGCGACAGCGACCTCCGTCGCGCGCGATTGGGTGAACAACAGGCGCATATGTTGGCCCTGCAAGCGCAGGCCAAAGCATTGCAAACACGCACGCCACTGTCGCGTGACGAAGCCTTGCGGACACTGCAAAGCCTCACACCCAATGCACAAATGCAACTGAACGTGCAGGGTGACCGTGTCACCGTTCAGCTCAAAGCGGTGCCCGCATCCACACTGGCCAACTGGGTGGCACAAGCCCGTAGCCAAGCACAAGCCTTACCCTTAGAAGCGCACTTGACGCGCAGCAACACGACCGGCACGGCCCCTGCCCCTGCCATAACCCCGCCTGTGGTGACGTGGGACGGCAGCATGGTGTTGCACTTGCCCACCCGTGGCACAGCGCCTTGACGCCAGCACAGTCCACCTAACCCGTCCAAATGCAACGCCTCACCCCAAGCGCCCATCCCAAGGCCAGCACACGCTGGGCATGGACAGGCGCGGGCGTGGGTCTGGCGCTGGCCCTCATCACCCAAGCGCCGGCTCATTGGCTGACACAGGCTGTCGCGCAGGCCAGCGGTGAACGGGTGCTTCTGCAAGACCCGCAAGGCACGGTGTGGCATGGCTCGGCCCAGTGGGTGCTCAACGAAGGCCCGCTCAACATTGCCAAGACGCCCAACACGGCGCGCCCCAACACCACCTCCACACTGCCCACCCGCGTGACATGGCAGCTCGGCCCCCACTTAGATTGGGCGCACCTACGTCTGGCGCTCAGCGCCACGGTCGCCTCCACCTGCTGCACGCCGCAACCTGTGCGCATCGATGTGTCCCCCCTGTGGCGTGGCGTGCAGGTGCAGGTGAGTGACCACACGTCGAGCTGGCCTGCCAGTTGGCTCGTGGGTTTAGGCGCACCCTGGAACACCGTGCAACCCGAAGGACAAATGCAACTGCAAACCACCCGTTTGCAGTGGACCCAACAAGCCGGTCAATCACAACTGCAAGGCCAAGCAGAGCTGCAGCTTCAAAAGCTAGCGACACGCTTGTCCACCTTGCGCCCCTTGGGCAGCTACCGTTTGCGTTTGCAGGGGGGTGATGCCATGGCGCTCAGCCTCGACACGCTCGAAGGCAGCTTGCTTTTGCAAGGCACAGGTCAACTGCACAACGGGCGTCTGAGCTTCAGCGGTGAGGCCTCTGCGGCGCCTGACGCGCAAGCTGCGCTCTCTAATTTATTGAACATCCTTGGCCAACGCCAAGGCGCCAAATCGATTTTGAAAATGGGTTAACACGCGTATGGCTAAACAACACACGTTCTTTCAACCCTCGGCCTTGGCACTTGCCCTAGGCTTGGGCCTCGCACCGGCTTTGCTTGGACTGTCGCTCACGCAAGCCGCCCCTCCAGCCAAAAAGACCACCCCACAGCACCAGCCCATCACGCTCAATTTTGTGAATGCTGAAATCGAGTCTGTCGCGCGCACGCTGGCCACACTGTCTAACCGCAACCTGGTGGTCGATCCTCGCGTCAAAGGCACGATCAACCTGAGCACGGAATTGCCGGTGTCGCCCAACGAAGCGTGGAACCAGTTTTTGGCCGCCTTGCGCTTGCAAGGCTTTGCCATGGTCGAAACCAAGGGCCTCTACAAAATCGTGCCCGAAGCCGATGCCAAACTGCAAGGCGGCAACGTCCAAGAGATCGACAAAGTGGGCGGTGGCACTGGCAACGGTCAAATCGTCACACACATCTTCAAGCTCAACTTTGAACAGGCCAACAACTTGGTACCCGTGTTGCGCCCGCTCATCAGCCCCAACAACACAATCAACGTCAACCCCGGCAACAACAGCATCGTCATTACCGACTATGCCGACAACTTGCAGCGCATCGGTCGCATCATCGCGACGCTGGATGTGTCGAATGCCAGCGATGTCGAGGTGATTCAGCTGAAACACGCGATTGCTGTCGATTTAGCGCCGTTGGTCTTGCGCTTGGTGGAATCTGGCAGCAACGTGGCCCAAGCCTCCGGCACACCTGGCCAAGCCGGGGCCGACTACAAAACCACGCTGCTGGCCGAGTCACGCAGCAACACCCTCATTTTGCGTGCGGCCAACCCTGCACGCGTGGCACTGGTCAAGTCCCTGGTGGCCAAGCTCGACCAACCCAGCGGCACCAATGCCAGCGGCAACATCCATGTGGTGTATTTGAAAAATGCCGATGCCACCAAACTGGCCACCACCTTGCGAGCGGCTGTAAGCGGACAAGCCTCAGGCGGTACAGGCGCACAGCCCTCTTTGGCAAGCAATGTGGCAACCCCAACCCCCGCCACAACGGCCATGCCCGGCAGCACCTTGGGCAGCACCCCCACCACAACCGGCTCGACCACCGGCGGGCAAATTCAAGCTGACACGGCCACCAACTCACTCATCATCACAGCGCCTGAACCGCAATACCGCCAGCTGCGCGCCGTGATTGACATGCTCGACCAGCGCCGCGCGCAAGTGATGGTCGAGAGCTTGATTGCCGAGGTGAACGCCGACAAGGCCGCGCAAATGGGCATTCAGTGGCAAACCGCGGCAGGCCAATCAGGCGGCACGGTGGGCATCATCGGCACCAACTTCAACAACCCCATCAGCACCACCATTGGACAAGGCAACATCATTGGCGCCTCGGGTGGCAGCACCGCACTGGGCGTGCTCGGCGGTGGTTTGAACATTGGGTCAGCCAAGCAAATCAACGGGACCTATGTGCTCAGCAGCTTGGCCACGTTCTTACAGCAAAACGGCGATGGCAATGTGTTGTCGACACCCACGTTGATGACCATCGACAACGAAGAAGCCAAAATCGTCGTCGGCCAAAACGTACCTTTCGTCACGGGCCAATACACCAACAACAACACGACCAACGGTTCGGTCAACCCGTTTCAAACGGTCGAACGCAAAGACGTGGGCCTGACTTTGAAGGTCAAACCGCAAATCAGTGAAACCGGCACGGTCAAGCTGACGATCTTTCAAGAAGTGTCCAGTGTGGTGCCCAACTCGGTGGGCTCCTCGACCGGCCTGATCACCAACAAGCGAAGCATTGAGTCCAATGTCTTGGTGGATGACGGCTCCATCATCGTCTTGGGCGGCTTGCTTTCGGACGAGTATTCAGGAGGCGCAAGTCAAGTGCCGTTGTTTGGTGACATTCCTGTGATTGGTTGGTTGTTCAAAAGCGAAAACCGCACGCGCGCCAAGAAAAACCTGATGGTGTTTTTACGCCCAGTCGTCATGCGCGATGCGGCGGCTTCTGACGCGCTGAGCAACAACCGTTACCAGCAGATGATGGGCTTGCAACAAACAGCGCAACCTGGCTTCAACCCCATCTTGGGTTCTGGCAATTCGCCGGTGTTGCCGCCTGCGCCGGTGCCCGTGCCGAAGTCAAGCGAAGAAACCAAAGCCCCCCAATAAACCATGCGACGCCCGCTGCCCTACGCCTTTGCTCGGACCCATCAGCTGTTGCTGGAGGACGATGACCACACGCTCACCCTGTGGCACAGCGACGCGCCTGACCTGAGCGCATGGAGCGAAGTCACGCGCCGCCACGCGGTGCAGTCGTTTGAATACACCGACAAAGCCACGCTGGCCAAACGCATCAGCGAGGCTTACGCACAAGCCGACAGCAACGCCGCTGCCGTGGTGAACGAAGTCGAGAGCGACGCCGACCTGACCCGCATGATGCAAGAGCTGCCCGCCGTGGAAGACTTGCTCGAAGCCGCCGACGATGCGCCCATCATCCGCATGCTCAATGCCTTGCTCACACAAGCCGCACGCGATGGCGCGAGTGACATTCACATCGAGCCCTACGAGCGACATTCCAGTGTGCGCTTTCGCGTCGACGGCACGCTGCGCGAGGTGGTACAACCCAACCGCGCTTTGCACGCGGCCCTCATTTCACGCTTAAAAATCATGGCCGAGCTGGACATTGCCGAAAAACGTTTGCCGCAAGACGGTCGCATTTCGTTGCGCCTGGGTCAACGCGCCATTGACGTGCGCGTGTCCACCTTGCCGAGTGCGCATGGCGAACGTGCGGTACTGCGTTTGCTCGACAAGAGCGAGAGCAAGCTCACCCTGCCTGCGGTGGGCATGGAAGGCCACACGCTGCAACGCTTTGAAACCTTGGTCAAACAGCCCCACGGCATCATCTTGGTCACAGGGCCCACGGGTTCGGGCAAGACCACCACGCTGTACGCCGCCCTGCAAGGGCTAGACGCCACGCGCAACAACATCATGACGGTGGAAGATCCGATTGAATATGAGCTGTCAGGCGTGGGCCAAACGCAGGTCAACCCAAAGATTGATTTGGACTTTGCCAAAGCGTTGCGCGCCATCCTGCGCCAAGACCCAGACATCATCATGATTGGCGAGATTCGTGACTACGAAACCGCACAAATTGCCATTCAAGCCTCGCTCACCGGCCACTTGGTGTTGGCCACGCTGCACACCAACGATGCCGCCAGCGCCATCACCCGCTTGACCGACATGGGGGTGGAGCCTTTCTTGCTCAGCTCATCGCTCTTGGGCGTGTTGGCCCAACGCCTGTTGCGTAAAACCTGCACCCACTGTGGTGGCAAAGGGTGCGACACATGCGGTCACAGCGGCTACCAAGGTCGCACTGGCATTTTTGAATTGCTCACCACCAACGACGACATCCGCGCCCTCATCCACAACCAAGCCAGCGAAGCACAGCTGCGCGAGGCAGCCCTGCGCAATGGCATGACACTGATGCGTGACGATGGCGAGCGTTTGGTTCGCTTGGGGCTTTCGACCCGAGAAGAATTAATTCGCGTCACCCGCGATTAACCGCTGAAACCCACCCTCCATGCCCGCCTACGCGTTTGAAGCCCTAGACACCCAAGGTCAAACCCGCCGTGGCGTGTTGGAAGCCGACACCGCACGCGCAGCACGCAGCCAGTTGCGCACGCAAGATTTGGTGCCCCTCAAAGTCGAGCCTGTGCAACGCACGAACCAAGGTTTAGACATCGTCATTTGGGAAAGCAAAGTTTTCAGCCACACCGAGCTTGGCGTTTGGACCAGCCAGTTGTCGGGTCTGGTCTCGGCAGGTTTGCCGCTTGAACGGGCGCTGGCCTCTCTCAGCGACGAAGCCGAAACCCCACGTCAACGTGATTTGGTCTCCATGCTGCGCACCGAGGTCAATGCAGGCGCCACTTTTGCCAAAGCACTGAGCCAGCATCCACGCGAATTTTCAAACACCTACATAGCGGTCATTGGCGCGGGTGAGCAAAGTGGTCACTTAGGCCTCGTGCTTGAGCGATTGGCTGAAGATTTACAAGCCCATCAAAACCTACGCAGCAAACTATTGGCAGCGGGCTTGTACCCCGCCATTGTGAGTTTGGTGGCCTTGGCCATTGTGTTGTTCTTACTGGCTTATGTGGTGCCACAAGTGGCAGAAGTCTTCAGCAACAACCAACAGCAATTGCCCCTGCTGACCACCGTCATGTTGGCCTTGAGCAAATTTGTTCAAGACTTTTGGTTGTGGGGGGTGTTGCTCGTGGCCACACTCGCTGGCAGCACCCATGTGGTGTTGAAACAGCCGGACATGCGCTTGCGTTTCGATGCCGCCTGGTTGCAACTCCCGCTGATTGGTCGCTTAGCCCGTGGCTACAACGCAGCCAGGTTTGCCAGCACGCTGGCCATGTTGGCCACTGCGGGCGTTCCCATTTTGAAAGCGCTGCAAGCGGCCGCCGACACCCTCAGCAACACCGCGCTCAAACGCGATGCACAAGC
>CANCGU010000027.1 GCA_947377705.1 Comamonadaceae bacterium | reverse complement strand
TTGCTGAACAGCGACAACGCCGACGAGCGCTTTGCCTCAGCCAAAACTTTGGCCGACAGCCAAACGCCCGACACCCAACTCTTGCTCAACCAACGTTTGAGCCAAGAGGAAGACAAAAAGGTTCGAGCTCAGCTGCAAACCTCACTGCTTACCATTCAAGCCGCATTGAACTGGGGTGAAAAACTCGGCGCCTTGTTCACAGGCATCAGCTTAGGTTCCATTTTGTTGTTGGTGGCCTTAGGTCTCGCCATCACCTACGGTTTGATGGGCGTCATCAACATGGCGCACGGCGAGCTGATGATGATTGGCGCCTACGCCACCTACGTGGTGCAAGGTGTGTTTCGCCAGTATTTGCCCGGCATGTTTGACGCGTATTTGCTGGTGGCCGTGCCTGCCTCGTTCCTCGCTGCGGCCCTCGTGGGCGCGGTGCTGGAGCGTTTGGTGTTGCGCCACTTGTATGGCCGCCCCCTCGAAACACTGCTGGCCACCTGGGGCATCAGCTTGGTGTTGATGCAAGGTGTGCGTAGCCTATTTGGCGCGCAAAACGTGGGCGTTGAAAACCCCTCCTGGATGAGTGGCAGCGTGCAACTGCTGGCCAACCTCTCGCTGCCCTACAACCGTTTGGTCATCATTGGCTTTGCCTTGTTTGTGTTGGTGGGCATGACGCTGTTGATCAGCCAAACACGGTTGGGCTTGTTCGTGCGCGGCGTCACCCAAAACCGCCCCATGGCTTCGGCCTTGGGCGTGAACACCGCGCGCATTGACACCTACGCGTTCTCACTCGGCTGCGGCATCGCGGGCCTGGCCGGTTGTGCCCTCAGCCAAATCGGCAACGTGGGGCCCGACCTCGGCCAAAGCTACATCGTCGACGCCTTCATGGTGGTGGTGTTGGGCGGCGTGGGCCAACTCGCTGGCACGGTGTACGCGGCGATGGGCCTGGGCTTGATGAATAAATTGCTCGAAGGTGTGGCCGGTGCGGTACTGGCCAAGATTGCGGTGTTGGTGTTCATCATCGTGTTCATCCAAAAACGTCCCCAAGGCATTTTTGCCATGAAAGGCCGCAGCGCGGAGGCATGACATGACCACACACAACTCTTCTTCGCGCCAACTGCCAGATGCGCCCGCTTTGTTAGGCACAAAAGCTTGGATGCTTTTCTTGGCGGCGTTCATCACCGTGTGCGCCATCGTGCCTGTGCTCAACCTGTGGGTACCCGCAGGCAGCGTGTTCCACATGAGCGACTACGCCGTGGCTTTGGTGGGCAAGATCATGTGCTACGCCATCTGCGCGCTCGCCATGGATTTGATTTGGGGCTACACCGGCATCTTGTCGCTGGGTCACGGTTTGTTCTTTGCGCTGGGTGGCTATGTGATGGGCATGTACCTCATGCGCCAAATTGGCACCGACGGCAACTACAAAAGCAACCTGCCCGACTTCATGGTGTTCCTCGATTGGAAAACCTTGCCTTGGCATTGGACCTTCAGCGACAGCTTCCTTGCCACGCTGTTGCTGATTGTGTTGGTGCCAGGCCTGTTGGCCTTTGTGTTTGGCTACTTCGCATTTCGCTCGCGCATCAAGGGCGTGTACTTCTCCATCATCACGCAGGCCATGACGTTTGCGGCCATGCTGCTGTTCTTCCGTAACGAAACGGGCTTTGGTGGCAACAACGGCTTCACCGATTTCAAACGCATCTTGGACTTGCCCATTGCCACACCCGCCATGCGCATGACCTTGTTTGTGCTGACGGGTTGGGCGCTGCTGATGAGCTTTTTGTTTGCCCGCTGGTTGGTGCAAAGCAAATTTGGCCGCGTACTGCAAGCCATTCGCGACGCAGAAAGCCGCGTGATGTTTTCGGGCTACTCGCCCCTGCCCTACAAGCTGACCATCTGGGTCATCTCTGCGGTGATGTGCGGCATTGCGGGTGCTTTGTATGTGCCCCAAGTGGGCATCATCAACCCCAGCGAAATGAGCCCTGCCAACTCGATTGAAATGGCGGTGTGGGCCGCGGTGGGTGGCCGTGCGTCGCTGATAGGTCCCATCGTCGGCGCGTTCTTGGTCAACGGCATGAAAAGCTGGTTGACAGTGACGGCACCTGAGTTTTGGTTGTATTTCTTAGGTGCCTTGTTCATCGGTGTGACGCTGTACATGCCACAGGGCGTGGTGGGCTTGATACAAAAACTCAGCACCAAAACAAAAGCAGAGGAGCGCGCATGACCCCCGATCTGTTTGAAGAAGGCACCACGCGCTTGGCCACACACCAGGCGCGCGTGATGACCGAGGTGAACTCCGGCGACCGCAGCGCGGGCTTTGGCCGAGTGCATGAACCTGGCAGCTTAGACCTGACGCATGGCCGCATCTTGTATTTAGAAGATGTGCATGTGAGCTTCGATGGTTTCAAAGCCATCAATGGTTTGTCACTCGACATTGCACCGGGTGAGTTGCGCTGCATCATCGGCCCTAACGGGGCGGGCAAGACCACGATGATGGACATCATCACCGGCAAAACCAAACCCGACTCAGGTCAAGTTTTTTTTGGCAGCACCATTGACTTGCTGCGCCACAACGAACCCGAAATTGCGCAACTGGGCATTGGTCGCAAATTTCAAAAGCCCACGGTGTTTGAACACCTGAGCGTGTTTGAAAATTTAGAGCTGGCTTTGAAAACCCACAAGGGCGTGGCGGCCTCGATGTTCTTCAAACTCAACGGCACGCAACGCGACCGCTTGAGCGACGTGCTGCACACCATCCACTTGGAAGACAGCGTCACGCGTCAAGCTGGCAACCTCAGCCACGGCCAAAAACAGTGGCTGGAGATTGGCATGTTGCTCATGCAAGACCCCAAGCTTTTGCTGCTCGACGAGCCGGTGGCCGGCATGACTGACTTTGAAACCGAGCGCACAGCCGAACTTTTCTTGACCCTCAAAGGCAAACACTCGCTGATGGTGGTGGAGCACGACATGAGCTTCATCAACACCATCTCCGACATCGTCACCGTGTTATGCGACGGCTCGGTGTTGGCGCAAGGCACGTTGGCACAAGTGCAAGCCGACGAGCGCGTGATTGAGGTGTATCTGGGCCGCTAACTCTGACGTTCACTATGCAAACACACGACATGCCTTTAGATATGCCATTACTCCAAGCCTCTCACATCAACCAGTTTTATGGTGGCTCGCACATCCTGCGCGATGTGAGCTTTGAAGCCAACTTAGGCCGCATCACCGTGCTACTCGGTCGCAACGGCGTTGGCAAAACCACCTTGCTTAAATCACTCATGGGCGCTGTGCCCATTCGTGATGGCAACATCACCTTTAACGGTCAATCCATCGAGCGTGCCGCACCGTACGAACGTGCGCGCGCAGGCATCGGCTATGTGCCACAGGGTCGCGAAATCTTTGCGCGCCTGACGGTAGAAGACAACTTGCGCATGGGCCTCGCTACACAACCTGCAGGCACGGATATTCCGGCTGAGTTGTTTGAACTGTTCCCTGTGCTCAAACAAATGCTCCATCGCCGTGGCGGTGATTTATCAGGCGGTCAACAACAGCAACTCGCCATTGCGCGGGCCTTGGCCTCAGGCCCCAAGCTGCTGGTGCTAGATGAACCGACCGAGGGCATTCAGCCCAGCATCATCAAAGACATTGGCCGCGTGATTCGCATGTTGGCCAGTCGTGGTGACATGGCCATCTTGCTGTGCGAGCAGTATTACGACTTTGCCGAAGAATTGGCAGACGACTACTTGGTGATGGAACGCGGCGAGGTGATTGCGCGTGGCTTAGGTTCGGATATGCAGCGGGATAACGTACGTCAGTTGGTTGCTATCTGAGGTTTGATCTCGCTCGTGAAGGTTTCGCGCCGGAGGGCATCAGGCGATGAGGGGGTGGCGGCTTCCTCATGCTGGGGTACCAGAAATCGTCAGCCGCCACACCCTCACCGCCTGATCCGCTGTCGGAGAAAGATGTCACCCTGAAAAAATGCAGGCCGCAGTCTGGGGGCAGAGGGGTTGGGCAAGTGACGATTTCTGGTACCCCAGCATGAGGAACCTGCCCAACGCCTCTGCCTCCAGCGAGCCCAGCAAAAGCAAAAAGCTACATAGACCAAATACGCGGCGGCACATCCGACATGCCCCACATGCCGCGTCGCCACGAAGCCCAAACCCCGCGCAACAACGTCTGCGCAGGCTCCACCAACGGCGACAACGTACGCAACACCACAATCCGCGGATGCGGTGACGTCACCCCCGCCACCAAACCCGCAGGTGCAACTTCCGTCAACTCACGCGCCAGCGACAAAGCCAAATCGCGACGCTCACGCGGCAAATCTGCACCACATGCAAACACCAAGGTCGCCATACAGCGATGCTTGGCCAAACCCAAGGGGCCATCCATCAAGCGGGCATCTTGGGCGTCAAGTAACCCGCGCTCCAGCCACACACCCGCCACTTCCATGTGCTGCTGCAACTGACCATGCTCGAACGGCAAGTTGGCATTCGGTAAGCCGAGAGCGGTGATGTCCCACGCCATCATCTCTGCCTTGGGCGCTAGGTCGAACACGGCATGGTTCAAACCGTGACAACTGTTGTACGCAATGGTTTCTAGCGGCAGCCACTCTAGGCGTGCACCGTCGCCCACGTAGGCTTTCACCTGTTGCGTGGCAAGACCTTGTTCGCTTCGGTAAAAACGTGTCGCGCCAGGGGTGGTGAGCAGCGCGTGTGTGTCAGACCCTAAGTGCAACTGAATGTCCAGCAAGTCGCCGCCCACCAAACCGCTGGGTGGATGCACCAGCACGTTGTGGCACACGGCGTCGCCTTCGGGGTAAAGGCTTTTCAACACGCGCAGCGGGCCCTCGTGTTCGAACTTGGCCACGGTGCGCTCAGCAGCACGGGTGTAGTTGAGTGTGAGATGTGCTTGCCAACCGCGCATGTTTGCCTTGTTTTGGTGCCTAAAAGGATGTGAAGAGAATAAATGGTGCGAGGCGCACAAAACCAGTGCAATTATTTTCGGCCTTTGCACAGTTAAGGGGGCCCCCACTGGCGCACCAATTGCTAGGTCTATGCGTGATGCCTGTTCTCTCTTCGTCCTCTCTGTGCGCAACCGGCGCGATTGCGTTGCAACTATGCCTTGCAGGCTTCGTGCCAGCGGCACGAGCTGATGGCCTTGATGGGCATCTGCTGGCTCACACAGAAATGCCCGAGATTGAAATTCACAGTGAATACGATACAGCGGATCACAACAGCGCATCCGAAGGCCGCATCAGTTCGCAACGGATCCACCAGCAAGCTCTACTTCGTCCTGCCGATGTACTAGAAAACATTCCAGGCATGGTGGTCACTCAGCATTCGGGCGATGGCAAAGCCAACCAGTATTTTTTACGTGGTGTGAACCTAGACCACGGCACAGACTTCGCCACCACCCTCAATGGCGTGCCTGTGAACCTGCCCACCCACGCACACGGGCAGGGTTACAGCGATTTGAATTTTTTAATGCCAGAGTTGGTGCAACGTGTGGACTACCGCAAAGGTCCCTATGCGGCGCAAGACGGTGATTTTTCTTCGGCAGGGTCGGCACACTTTGTGTACCGCACGTACATCGACCGTCCCTTCAGCCACCTCACATGGGGGCAGCGGGGCTACGTGCGTGGCATGGCCGCTGACTCGCGCAGCGTGGGGGAAGGTCTGGTGCTACTCACCGCCGTCGAGCGCACGAACAACGATGGCCCGTGGACCGTGCCCGAAGGGCTACGCAAAACCAACGCGCTACTCACCCTGAGTGGGGGCAGTGCCGAACAAGGCTGGTCCACCAGCGTCTCGCTGTACCACGCGCACTGGACAGCCACTGACCAAGTGCCTCAACGCCTGCTAGACCAAGGCAACTACCAAGGCCAAGCTTTTGGCCGCTTTGATTCGCTAGATCCCAGCGATGGCGGCCACACCCATCGCAACAGCGTGTCAGGCGAATGGCACCAGCACGACACGGATAAGGTTCGCAAGCTGAGTTGGTACGTCATGCAATACGACCTTGATTTGTATTCCAACTTCACGTACCAAACCACACCTGCAGGCGACCAGTTTGCCCAGCGCGACAAGCGCACCGTGGTCGGAGCACATGCCTTGGCGTCGTGGACCGTGGGCCAGAACGAAGCAAGCCCCAGCACGAACACCGTGGGGCTGCAAGTACGACAAGACCACATTCAAGTCGGGCTTGACCAAACCACGCGTCGAGAAATCAGAAACCCTGTGAGCGCCGATGAAGTGATGCAATCCTTGGTCGGTGTTTATGCAGAGACCAACACCGCTTGGTTGCCTCAGTTCCGAACCGTGGTGGGCATGCGCTTTGACCAATTCAACGCACGCACCGCCAACACGTTGGTGATGGGCCCTTCAACCACGCAACAAAGCCAACAACTTTCGCCAAAGTTCTCGGCCATTTGGGATGCGTTACACCACACTGAATTCTTCTTCAACGCAGGCCGAGGGTTTCACAGCAACGATGCCCGCAGCCAAGCAGGACTCAGCCGTTCACAAGGTGAAGAGCTAGGTCTGCGTACCCGTGCCCTATCTCATCTGCAAAGCAGCCTCGCGCTTTGGCGCTTGAGTTTCGACGCCGACTTGCACTATGTCGGCGATGCAGGCACCACCGAGATAGGACGCCCTAGCCAACGCACCGGCGTAGAGCTGAACAACCGCTGGACACCCCAACGCCATATCAGCCTAGAAGCCAACTTGGCTTGGAGTCGTCCACGCTACACCGACCCCAGCCCCATGGGGAACGCGGTCCCCAATGCGGTACAAAAAGTGGCGCAACTCCATGCCACAGCGAGCCACATGGGCGCTTGGTCGCCCGCCTTAGGTGTGCGCTATATCGGCTCGGCGCCTTTGTTGGAAGACAACAGCATGCGGTCATCAGCCAACATCAGCACGCAACTTCGCCTCTCTCGCCGCATGAGCCAAGACGTGACGTTATCGCTGGATGTGTTCAACCTCACGAACCGCAAAAACAACGACATTCAATACGCCTACACCTCACGCCTAAGCGGCGAGCCTGTGGCGGGCGTGATCGACCACCACGTACACCCCGCCGAACCGCGCACTTTTCGTCTGGGTGCACGCGTGCAGTATTGAGCCGCCTACACTTGGGCGGTGACTACAAATACAAACCAAAAAATCGCCATCATTGGCGCAGGCCCCGCTGGCCTGATGGCGGCTGAAACACTCAGTGCCGCAGGCGTTCATGTGCATGTGTATGACGCCATGCCTTCGGTAGGCCGCAAGTTTTTACTGGCCGGCTTGGGTGGACTCAACCTCACACATGCCGAGCCTTTTGACCTGTTCATCACCCGCTACGCCGAGCGTCACGAGGCGTGTGCCGCCTGGCTCAAAACGTTTGATGCGGCCGCTATTTGCGAATGGGTCAAAGGCTTGGGACTGGACACGTTTGTAGGCAGCTCGCAGCGCATCTTCCCCACCGACATGAAAGCAGCCCCGCTGCTGCGCGCGTGGCTGCACCGCTTGCGCCACCCCACACAGGGCGTGCCCGTGACTTTTCACATGCGCCACCGTTGGAACGGTGCGTTGCAACACAGCGGTGACCAATTAAGTCTGAACTTTGACACGCCGCAAGGCACACACACGGCACACACGGCTGCCGTACTGTTGGCTCTCGGCGGCGGTAGCTGGGCCAAGTTGGGTTCGGACGGTGCTTGGCAACCGTGGGTGAGCGCATTGGGCATTGATGTGTCGCCACTTCGGCCTGCCAACTGCGGTTTTGACGTACAAGGGCGTGAAGGCATGACCGGTTGGAGCCGTCACCTGTCGGGTCAATTTGCAGGCGCACCTTTAAAGTCGGTGGCCTTGTCGTTCACCGACAGCTTGGGCCACAGTTTTAGCCGCCGCGGCGAGTTTGTGGTGACGGCCACCGGCGTGGAAGGCAATTTGGTCTACGCCGCATCGGCCTTGCTGCGCGACGAAATTGCACGCAGTGGCAGCGCCACTTTGCACCTCGACCTCAAGCCCGATTTCACACCTGAGCGAGTGCTGGCCGAGGTGTCACACCCGCGCGGCAGCCGTTCGCTCAGCAGTCATTTGAAAAGCCGCCTCAACCTCACCGCTTTGCATTTAGGGCTACTGCACGAAGTGCTGAGCAAAGAAGCCATGAACGACCCAGCGCAATTGGCGACGGCCATCAAACACCTCGCCCTCACGCTGACCGCCACACGCCCCTTAGACGAAGCCATCAGCAGCGCAGGCGGTGTGCGCCTAGAAGCGTTGGATGCACACCTGATGACCACCGCGCTGCCCGGCTTGTTTGTGGCCGGCGAAATGCTGGATTGGGAAGCCCCCACCGGTGGCTACCTGCTGAGCGCCTGCTTGGCCAGTGGCCGCGTGGCGGGCCTTGGCGCAGCGCAGCACTTGGGCTGAGCCACTATGATTGCGGCATTGCTTAGCTTTAAACCTTGATAGCCATGTTCCGCACCCTGCTCAAATCAAAGATCCACCGAGTGGTTACGACGCAGTGCGAGCTTCATTACGAAGGCTCGTGCGCGATTGATGAAAACCTACTCGACGCCGCCAACATTTGTGAGAACGAACAAGTCCACATCTGGAACATCAACAACGGCGAACGCTTCATCACCTACGCCATCAAAGGCGAACGCGGCTCGGGCATGATTTCGGTCAACGGTTCTGCCGCACGTCGCGCCAGTGTGGGCGATTTATTGATCATTGCGTCATTCGCGCAAGTGCATGAAGACCAAGTGGCTACCCATGAGCCACAGCTTGTGTTTGTGGATGAGCACAACCAACAAGTGGGCTTGCGCCACCATGTGCCTACGCAGGCGGCGCCGGGGCATGGCACGGATGAATGTTGAGCTGAGTTAGCTCTATTTCTCAAATGCACGATCTGACCATCGTAAGTTTTGGTTTGTAGATCCACTTAGCGCATTGGTTCTAGAGCATATTTGTTATTGAATTTGTACATCGCTGAATCTACGATTTTGGTTGTTCTTAATTCAACCATTCACATGAGATTCGCAATCGTTACATCGTCCCTTTCACTGGCATTGATCGCTGTCGTCAGCGCACTTTCTATTGTTGTACTTTCTTGGATTTATCCAGCAGTTCAAAGCTATGAGGCCAACTCTGACCTCAAAACTGAAATCTATTGGGATCAAGGTAATTAAACATGCGGCCGACTTTTATCATCGCACTGCTGGCTTCTGTCGCGAGCATCAGCACGGCTGCCATGCTTTTTTTGGATGTCCCTTCAAAAGCATCCCAAAAGAGAACCGCGCCGCCATCATCTGTAGAAATCAAATGGGGCGAAGGTTCTGAGGCCGGCGTGCCTGATGCTGCTGTTTACAAATAAGCGCTACCCACGCCACATAGCGTATTCGTTCTAGAGCCTATTTTCTATTGAGCCACAGAACCCCTGTCATTAGCATCAAGCACTTTCTTAAATTTTTGGTCACGATTTCATATGAATAACGCACACGCCAGTCGCGCTCACTTTCAATACTTGGTGCGTTTGCTTGTTGGTATCGCTTTGCTGTCTAGCGCACTTGCATGGGCGGAAAAGACAGAAAAAACAAAGATTGAACAGGGTCATAACGAGGAAACGTTCGTGTTTACGGGAACGTGTACGAACGGTGAACCGTATCGACTTGTCTCGTATCAGAAGAATATCGGCGGCTCATCTCCCTCGTACTATGACTACGAGGGGCCTGTTGGCAAAGGTTCGGTTCAATCTGACACATCACCCAAAGTCATGGCCGTCAGAGTTTGTCGCAAGTTGGCAGAAATCATCAATACCCATTATTGGGAATGATGTCGCTATGTTCCATTTGTCAATTGGGTACAAACTTTCGAATCAATCGACATGCCATGCGTTTGAGCATCCGCTGCTAGAGGTTTTAGAAAGTGTCTACAGCACAGGCTCTATCTTGAAGGCGGCCAAGCAGCTGGGCCGCTCTTATCGTCATGTGTGGGGTGAGCTAAAACACTGGGAATCAGAGCTCGATGCCCGCCTCATTATTTGGGGAAGAAATGGCAAGGGCGCTGAGCTGACACCACAAGCCATTGAGTTTCTCGCCGAAGTTTCTAAAACGCAAATGGATTTGGCCTCTGAACTTGAACAGATCAAAAGGCGCTTTCAACAGTGCGTCACCGTTTTAAAAAATACCGATATCGCAAAGCAAACGCAGCATTAATGGGGTATTTTTAGTTACTTAAGCGCCGAAATAGCGTGATCATGACGCATCTGTAACTAAAGTTTAGTTGATGCATGAACTACGCGTCAGTAGGATCGCTGAATCATGAACGCAACCTCAAAAAAATCCCTACTCATCATTGATGATCACCCCGTTTACCGAGATGCGTTGAGCGAAAAACTTGCACATGAATTCGCTGTTGATGGGATTGAAGTTGCCGTTGCAAGTAGCGCGAATGAAGGCCTAGAGCTGATAGAGAACACGAGCAAGCACTGGGTCATTTTGTTAGACATCTTGATGCCTGGGTTAAGTGGTTTAGCAGGCATCAAAGTTTTCAAAGAACGAGACAATGTGCAACAAGTTGTGGCAATTTCTGGTCTCGATGAACATGCTTGGGAACCGAAGACTGTGTCGGCAGGGGCAGCGATGTTTTTGTCAAAAAACAGCACGGCTGAATTCATGATTCGTAAACTCAAGCCACTGATGACACTTGAAATCGACTATGTCGCCAAAAGTGACAACGTGGATCCCAAAGAATTTCGTCTCACCCAACGGCAACTTGAAGTTCTTGATTTGATTTCACATGGTCACCCCAATAAAGTGATCGCCGATTACTTAGACATCAGCGAACAAACCGTCAAGATTCACATCAATCAAATATTCAAAGAGCTACGTGTTTTCAACAGAACGCAAGCTGTACTTAAAGCGCAAAAGCATCAACTGCTGCCGTGAGATTTGAATTGATAGAGAACGAGATCAACAGCGTCTATTTGCTACGAGAAAAATCGGCGCATATCACCAAGGCTGCGCGCTCAGCAACCGTAGCCAATCTATTGGCGCCTATGCTTTGCATTCCGATGTTCAAAGACGAGGTGCCACCCTTAAATTTAGCCATCTGGTTAGGCTACATGTTCATTGCTGTGTTCATTCGAACATGGATGATTTTCCAACTGGCACACGAAGCTGAAAAAATTCTCAATCCCCAGCGAAATTTAAAAATCATGACCTATGCGGTTGGGATTGTCGGGTTTGGTTGGGGCTTAGGTTGGATTTTGATGGCGCCCGATTTGCTGATGGTAAACCGGATGATTTATGTGTATATGACAACGGCTGCGATGATTTCAAGCATGTTTGCATATAGCGTGAACACGACTACATTTTTTGCCTTCACATTGCCAATCATGATTCCGTCATTAGGCACAGTTTTATGGTCGGCGCATATTTTCCCATGGCCATTTTCTGTCGGCCTGGCGTCGCTTTACATCGTCGTTCTTAGCATCGCTAAAAGCTTTGCCAAAACTTTTGAGGACTCTGTGCGGCTGAGATTTCGCAACGAACGCCTTTATCAAGAGTTGGCCAGCGAACGCGATCAATCGATTGCAGCGAACGTCGCCAAGTCTAAATTTATTGCTGTCGCAAGTCATGATTTGCGACAACCCATGCATGCCGTCAACGTCTATCTAGAGCTGATCAATCTAAACAACTTGCCAAGCGTCGAGAAGAAGTCATTGGGGAAAATTAAAAGCAGTATTACCACCCTGAATGCAATGTTTGAATCACTGCTGAACATTAGCAAATTAGATGCCGATGCCATGCAAGTGAATCATCATGTTTTCCGTTTAGATGAGTTCGCAACCACGATTCGTGATCTCACCGAAGCCAATGCAACAAGCAAAGGTTTGATTTTTAAAATTTCTAATCCTGACTTGCTGGTATGCGGAGACAAACTATTGCTCCAGCAAATTACCAGCAACCTCGTCTCCAATGCAATTCAATACACAGAAAACGGACAGGTGGATGTGCATTTTTTATCCAAGCAGAATTGCTTGGTCATTGAAGTGAGCGATACAGGATGCGGGATAGCAGAATCGGAACAGCCGCATATTTTCAATCAGTTTTACCGTGCAGACAAAACACGAGCGCTGCATGATGGCTTAGGGCTGGGGTTGTCCATCGTTCAACGCCTATGCAACCTCATTGGTGCGGACATCCGTGTGATGTCGACGCAGGGACAAGGCTCAAAATTCATTGTCACCACGACGTTCCCAACCTCAGCGAATGCGAAGGAAATTCATCTTGCACAACCAGCGACGCCAAAGATACAAAATGTCCACCGAAGCCTTCAAGGCAAATGCATTGCTGTGATTGAAGACAACCCGATCATTGTTGAGGCTTACAAACAAACACTGAGTAACAAAGGCGCATACGTTCAAGTACTCTCTGAAGATGCGGATGAGTTGGATCTGCAACTTGCAACCATCGATCGGATTGACTGCATTTTGAGTGATTACCGACTAAGCCAAACCACAGGCGATGTGCTGATACAAAAGCTAAGAGATAACTACAACGAAGAAATACCCGCCATCATCGTGACGGCGGACACGTCACCATCCCACATCCATTTATTTGCTCAACTCAATGTGCAAGTACTGCACAAGCCCATTAGTTTTCATGATGTTGCAGCAACCATTGAAAAAACAATTGAGATCAAGTGATGATGACGAATATACCTACAGGCAGATTGCGAAAAAATTACTGCGCCATGGCTTCGATGGCGATATCAATGCGCACGTCGTCGCCCACGTAAGGGGCAAATTTACCTGCGTTAAATTCGCTGCGCTTGATCACGGTGAAGGCATTGGCACCCAAGGCTGGCTTTTTCATCATGGGGTGAGGCATGGCTTGGAAGCTGGTCACGGTCAAAGTCACTGGCTTGGTCACGCCCTTGATGGTGAGCTGACCTTCGATGGTGTGTGGCTTGTCACCTTCAAACACCACTTGGGTGGATTTGAACGTGGCTTGTGGGTACTTGGCCGTGTCCAAGAAGTCTTCACCTTGGATGTGTTCGTTGAAGTCCACAAAACCTGTGCTAACCGACTTGGTGTCGATCACGATGTCCACTGAGCCTTTTTTGGCTTGGGCATCAAACACCACTTTGCCTGTGGTTTTGCTGAAGCTGCTCAACTGCGTGGAGTAACCAAAGTGTGAGTACGAAAAACGTGGGAAGGTGTGTGTGCCATCCACGTCATAGGTCACGGGGGCAGCCACGGCAGATGCCACGGCGCCCGTGAATGCCAAAGCGGCGACGATGCGTTTGATTGATTTCATTTGAAAGCTCCTGTTTAAAAATCATTTGCCAGAGATGGCGGTGAGTTGGAAATTAACTTGGATGTCGTTGGCGACCACATCAAACTTGGCCCACATGCCTTCGCCAATGGCAAAGTCAGCGCGACGCATAACGAAGCCACCACTGAACACGCCCGTGCTGCCTTGTGCGGCCAGCTTGAGTGGGAATTTGATGTCTTGGCTTTTGCCTTTGATGGTGAGCACACCCGTCACGTCGAATTGGTTAGCGCCCGTGGCTTTGATTTGTTTGGCAACAAACGTGGCCTTGGGAAACGCTTTGACGTTGAACCAGGTTTTGCCGATCACTTCATCGTCTGCATCGGACGAGCCGGCGTCGATGCTGGCGAGGTCAATCTCGATGTCTGCTTTGGCAGCGGCGGGTTTAGCAGGGTCAAAGCTAAGCTGGGCGACAAACTTCTTGAAGCGGCCATCCATGGCCACGCCCATTTGTTTGTATTGAAACGTGACTTTGCTTTTCTCAGGCTGAATGGTTTTGTATTCGACGGCGACAGCGTTCGTCGCGAGTCCCAAAGCCAGCGCAGCGCCCATGACAAAAGTGGAGAGGTGTTTCATGTGTTGTCCTTCAAAGTGACGCTGCGCGTGGGCAGCATGCGTTTCAAAATATCGTCTTTGTCTATCCAGTGGTGTTTCAGCGCAGCGGCCACATGGCCTGACAACAAAAACAACAGTACAAAGTTGAGGGTCTCGTGCACCTCGTGCAGCAAGTGGCCCAGCTCTTTGTCTTTCTCTAACAAGTCGGGCAAGGGCAGAACGCCAAACCAAACAGTGGGCACGCCTTTGGCGGAACTGAGCAACCAGCCCGACACAGGAATGACGACCATCAAACCGTACAAAGCCGCATGGCCCAAATGCGCGACACCTTTAACCAGTGGTGACATGGTGCTTGGGTAAGCCGGTGGCGGGTTAAGCACACGCCACACCAAACGCAACCACACGAGCACGAACACACTCACGCCTGCCCACTTGTGCCATGCGTAGTACTGCAGCTTTTCGGGCGACAGGGGCATGTCGGTCATCACAAAGCCCAAGGCGATGAGGCCTGCAAAGACAAGCACCATGCCCCAATGGAACAATTTGGCAATGGCGGTGTAAGTCGTGTTCATGTGTGCTTCCTCAATTCACAAAGGCATAGCCATCCATCGTGATGACGTAATCACTCACACCACGGTAAAAAGCTTGGGGGGTCGCACCGGCGCCAGCAGCACCCAGCGCCACATACAGCGGCAGCAAGTGGTCTTCACTCGGATGGGCTTGCCGGCCTTCGGCAGCGTGTTGGCGGTAGTTGAGCAAGGCCCTCACGTCATTCGCCATCAATTGCGTGTTGACCCAATCGGCAAAGTGCTGCACGTAGGCTGGCGTTTTGCCGTTGGTCGACGCCGCCACATGCCAGTCGCGCAGGTTGTGTGTGATGTTGCCAGAGGCAATCACCCAAATGTTTTTCTCAGCCAACACCGACAAGGCTTGGCCCACGCGAAACGCGTGCTCGGGGCCTGCATGTGTTTGCATGGACAAGGGCACGATGGGCACATCGGCATCTGGGAACATTTGGCGCAAGGGTTGCCACGCACCGTGGTCTAAGCCGTGTTGGCTGCTGTCGTCCACCTCCATACCCGCGTTGCGCAGCGCAACGGCCACTTCTTTGGCGACTTCTGGACAACCCGTGGCTGGGTATTGAATTTTGTAAAGTTCTTCAGGGAAACCATAAAAGTCGTGGATGGTTTCCAGCTGCGTCGCCACGCTGACGGTGGGGATGCGGGTTTCCCAATGCGGACTCACCACCACGATGGCACGCGGGGTGGGCAGCTTTTGCACCATGTCCGACATGGCTACGCCCGCAGCACCTGGATTCAGGGCAAAGGTGGGTGCGCCATGCGGCACAAAGAGGACATTGCGAAAGGTCTGCATACGAGTTCTCGGGTTGGGAGCACGTAATGTAGAAATGATTGACGGATAAAAAAAGCATCCAATCTTCAATTATTTGTTGCAAAATTAGCAACAATGGACAAACTCAACGCCATGCAACTTTTTGTGCGGGTCGCCGAAACCGGCAGCTTCACCGCCGTCGCCGACCAACTGGACGTGGCACGCTCGGTCGTGACGCGACAAATCTCGGCACTCGAAAAGCAACTGGGCATCAAGCTGATGACACGCAGCACGCGCAGCCTCACGCTCACCACCGCAGGTTCGGCTTATCTTGAAAAATGCCGCGTCATCTTGAACATGGTGGACGCCGCCGAGTCGAGCTTGCTGGAAGAAAAAACCGAGCCCCGAGGTCGCATTCGCTTGGGTCTGCCATTGAGTTTTGGTTTGCAACGCCTCATGCCTGCCCTACTGGAATTTGCGCAAGCCCATTCACACATTGAGCTAGTGATGGATTTTTCAGACCGGCGCAGCAAGCTGATTGAAGAAGGCATTGATTTATCCATCCGCATCACAAGCCGCCTAGAGCCTGGTGACATCGTGCGCAAGCTGGGTGAGTCGCGCCTGCTCACCGTGGCCTCGCCCAAGTACCTGGCAGAGCACAGCCACCCCAAACATCCACGCGACTTGGCGCATCACGCGTGTTTGGTGTATTCGCAAGACTTTCAATCCACCACTTGGCGTTATCGCGCCAAAGAGGGCGATGCCAATGTGACGGTTCGCCCACGTTTGGCGGCTAACAACGGCGAAGCACTGCTGCAAGCCGCCGCACAAGGGCTGGGCATCACACGCCCACCCGACTTCATGGCGCAGCCCTATTTAGAGAGCGGCAGTGTCGTGCCCGTGCTGCCTAAGTTTGAGCCCGAGCCGCTGGGCATTTATGCTGTGCTGCCCAGCAACCGCTACATCCCACACCGCGTGTCGGTGTTGATTGATTTCTTAGCGCACGCCTTGCTTGAGACCGAATCTCGCGTGCGAAGCAAGTGAGCTGCGATCGCTTTGTTTACATGCTCTAATTTGCAACATGCTGCAGTACGAAACCGTCCCCGTTACCCCCTTCCAACAAAACTGTTCCATCGTTTGGTGCGATGAAACCATGAAAGCCGCCATCATCGACCCCGGAGGGGATTTGCCTTTGCTGGAAGACGCTTGCCAACAACTGGGCGTGACGCTAGAGCAAATCTGGCTCACCCACGCCCACATTGATCACGCAGGCGGCACCGCCGACTTGGCCGAAAAGCTAAGCCTGCCCATCATTGGCCCGCACGAAGGTGATCAGTTTTGGATTGATGGTTTGCCGCAAGCCGCGGCCAACTATCGCTTTCCCCCTTCGCGCCCGTTCACACCCACCCGCTGGCTTCACGATGGCGACACCGTCACGCTTGGCCAACACACCTTGCAAGTGCGCCATTGCCCGGGCCACACGCCGGGCCATGTGGTGTTTTATTCGCCCGAGATCAAACGTGCATTTGTGGGCGATGTGCTGTTTGCAGGCAGCATTGGCCGCACCGATTTTCCGCAAGGCAACCACGAGGATTTGATCAACAGCATCACCCAGCGCCTGTGGCCCATGGGTGACGACACGGTGTTCATTCCCGGCCACGGGCCTGAGAGCACCTTTGGTCGGGAACGGGTGAGCAACCCTTACGTGGGTGGCACCTGATCCATCAGCGTGTCGATGACTTGCTGCGCTCGTACAGCGGCATGACCTTGGGCAAGTTGGCCTGAATCTCTTCAATGCGCGTGTTGCCCGAAGGGTGGGTGCTGAGCCACTGCGGTGGCGCACCTTTGTTGGCTGCGCTCATTTTTTGCCACAACGTCACACCCGCACGCGGGTCGTAACCTGCGCGTGCGGCGATTTCCATGCCGACCAAGTCAGCCTCGGTTTCATCGTCACGGCTGAATTTCAGATTCAGCAAATTTGCACCTTGCTTGGCCACCAAATCGGTGATTTGTGGGCTCACGCCAAAGAACACCGAGGCCACGGTGCTGCCGATGGTGGCCACACCGTTGGTCGCCGCCGCCTTGCCCATGCGTTCACGCGCATGCTCGCGCAAGGCGTGGGCAATTTCATGCCCCATGACCATGGCCACCTCGTCGTCGGTGAGTTGCAACTGGGTCAAGATGCCGCTGTAGAACGCAATCTTGCCGCCTGGCATACAAAAGGCGTTGATTTGGTTGGACCCCACAAGGTTGACTTCCCATTTCCAGTCTTTGGCGCGAGGGTTCCAATCAAAGCTTTGGGGAATGATGTCTTTGGCGATGCGACGCAGGCGTATAACTTGGGGGTGGTTGTCTGGGCCTAGCGCGTTTTTGCCAGCCGCCTCTTTCATCATGTCCGCATACTGTTTGTGCGCGGATTGCTCTACTTCTGCCGCAGGCACGAGGTTGGCAAACACCGAGGCCTCTTTGGTCACTTCCACGCCATCGCGGGCCAGCAGCACACCGCTGCCGAGGCCGCAAGCGCAGCCGACACAACCGTATAAAAAAGCGCGTTTGGTGAGCATGTGAAAGTCTTCTTGTGAAAGCCTGAAAATAGAGGGATGAACGATACAACAAGTCCAGCAACCCCGTCGACCACCGAAGTTAAAAAACTCAGCTGGTTAGCCGCACTTCATGTGTATTTAGAGCCCGCCTCATGGCGTATGTTGTGTCTGGGATTTTCTGCGGGTTTGCCGCTTTTGTTGGTGCTGGGCACGCTGAGCTTTCGCCTGCGCGAAGCCGGCATTGACCGCAGCACGATTGGCTTTTTGAGCTGGGTGGGCTTGGCCTACGGTTTCAAATGGGTGTGGTCACCCTTGGTCGACCGTTTGCCGCTGCCTTGGCTCACCCGTTGCTTGGGTCGCCGTCGCAGCTGGCTGCTATTGGCGCAGGCCATGGTGGTGGCGGGACTCATCGGCATGGCCTTGCTTGACCCGCAGCAAGCCCTAGAGCCTGTGGTGTGGGCCGCCTTGGTGGTGGCGTTTGGCTCGGCCACACAAGACATTGCGCTGGATGCTTTTCGCATCGAATCCGCCGACGCACAGCACCAAGCCGCCCTCGCCGCGACTTACCAAACCGGCTACCGCCTCGCCATGATTTGGGCAGGCGCCGGTGTGTTGTGGATTGCCGCACGCGCGGCAGGAACCGACGACACCACCTACCAACACAGCGCTTGGCAAGCCGCCTATCTGGTGATGGCCGCGTCCATGAGCTTGGGGGTGTTGACGGTACTGCTCTCCCCTGAGCCGGCACAACGCGAGCAGCCCCCCGCACGCAACGCGCGTGTGTGGTTGCAAGGCGCATTGATTGAACCCTTCGCCGAATTCATCCGCCGTTACCACTGGCACGCCGTCATCATCTTGGCACTCATTGCGGTGTACCGCATCAGCGATGTGGTGATGGGCATCATGGCCAATCCGTTTTATGTAGACATGGGCTACACCAAAGACGAAGTGGCCGCCGTCACCAAAGTGTTTGGCGTCATCATGACTTTGTTGGGCGCTTTCATTGGTGGCGTGCTGTCGATGCGTTTAGGCGTGATGCGCATCCTCATGCTGGGCGCCGTGCTGAGCGCCAT
>CANCGU010000026.1 GCA_947377705.1 Comamonadaceae bacterium | reverse complement strand
TTGCATGTGGTAACCCGAAATCGAGATCGAGTTGAACTTGGGCATGTGCTTGGCGGTGTAGCCAATGATGTCGCCAATGATCTTCATTGAAGGCTCTGGCGGGTAGATGTAGGTGTTGCGCACCATGAACTCTTTGAGAATGTCGTTCTGAATCGTTCCAGACAGCAACTCTTGGCTCACGCCCTGCTCTTCAGCTGCCACCACGTAGCCAGCTAACACGGGCAACACAGCGCCGTTCATCGTCATAGAGACCGACACTTTGTCCAACGGGATTTCGTTGAACAAGATCTTCATGTCCTCGACCGAGTCAATGGCCACACCGGCCTTGCCCACGTCGCCCGTCACACGGGGATGGTCAGAGTCGTAGCCACGGTGGGTGGCCAAGTCAAACGCCACCGACACACCTTGACCACCTGCGGCCAATGCCTTGCGGTAAAACGCGTTGGACTCTTCAGCGGTGGAGAAGCCGGCGTATTGGCGAATCGTCCATGGACGCACCGAATACATGGTGGCTTGTGGGCCGCGCACATAGGGCTCAAAGCCGGGCAAAGTGTTGGCGTAAGGGAGGTTTTGGGTATCTTCGGCGGTGTACAGCGGCTTGACGCTGATGCCGTCCAAGGTCTTCCAGTTCAAGGCGTTGATATCGCCACCGGGCGCTGACTTGGCGGCGGCTTTGGCCCACGCATCTAAATTGGCGGCATTGAATTCGGTTGGCTTTTGGCTCATGGCAAATCACTCGTGAAAAAGGGCTTTTGCGGTCGATAAGTCCCTAGGTTACCCCAGGGTTTTGATGATTTTTAAGAATCATATCATTCATAATTATTGATTCAAAATATTATCTGAGCTTACAATTCGACACCATGGCTGCCGTCACCCTCACCCCTCGCGCGCTCTACGAAGAAGTAGCTGAACTGCTGCGTCAGCGTATTTTTGCGGCCGAGTTAGCGCCTGGTAGCTGGATTGACGAGATGCGCTTGGCCGAGGAATACGGCATCAGTCGCACCCCCATGCGCGAAGCCCTCAAGGTGCTAGCCGCCGAAGGCTTGGTGACCATGAAGGTGCGCCGCGGTGCTTATGTGACCGAGGTCAATGAAAAGGACCAGCGCGATGTGTACCACCTGCTCTCTTTGCTGGAGTCAGACGCCGCAGGCGTGGTGGCCCAGGACGCAACGCTTGAACAACTGCAAGATTTGCAAACCTTGCACGCCGAATTGACGGCAGCCGTGGCTGACCGCGAAAAGTTCTTTGAAATCAACGAGCGCTTTCACATGCGCCTACTGGAAATCGCCAACAACCGTTGGCGCGACCAAATGGTGGCGGACTTGCGCAAAGTGATGAAGCTCAACCGGCACAACTCGCTGTTCAAGAGTGGTCGCGTGGAAGAATCGCTCAAAGAACACCAAGCCATCATGAACGCGCTGATGGCACGCGACGCGGCACTGACGGTGCAGCGCATGAACGAGCACTTTGCCAACGGCTTAGAGGCCGCGAGCTAAACAACGTCTGTTTCGCTTGTTGCGTGATGCGCTGTTTGCACGGCCATGACCAAACCCACCCCAGACAAAATCAGGACGCCGCCAACCAGATGCTGCCAGCCTAGTGGCTCGCCCAACACCAGCCACGCCACCACAGCGGTGTAGAGTGGTGCAAGGTAAAGCGTCATGGCCACACGGCTTGCACCCAAAACCTTTTGTGTCCAGCCATAAATCCAATAAGCACCCACGCCTGGCAACAAAGCAGTGATGGCCATTAAAAACCAAGCGTGCGGGGTAAGCGCTGGTGTGTTGGCTTGACCGAGCTCCCAAGCTGCAAATGGCAGCAGCACTGCCACACCCCCCCAACACATACAAGCCAACTGAGCCGTGGGGCTAAGCGTGGTGGACCACCTTTTTTGAAGCAAGGCATAAGCCGCCCAAGAAACAGAAGCCCCCAGAATCCACAAATCGCCGGGCACAAGCTGCACTTGGGTTAAATGCGCCCACTCCCCTTTGACCACCACATGCACCACGCCCGTCATGGCCAAAATCACACCCAGTGTTTGTCGTTTAGAAAAACGCTCGCCCAACCAGAGCACCGACCCTAGCGCAATCAGCACCGGAGAAGATGCATAGATGAGTGAGATGTTCATCCCCACCGTGCTCTCGCCCGCCAAATACACCCACGCACCGCAAATCCACATGCCACAAGCACCCAACGCCACATAGCGCCAGCGGTGTTGCCACACATATGCACGCTGCGTCAACAACTCACGCGCACTGAGCATCGACAAAATAGCGCCTGACAATCCCCAGCGCCCCAAGGCCAACACATGAGGCGATACCACCCCCGGCGCTTGACGCGCCGCCACGATGTTCACGGTCCACACCAAAGGGATGAGCCAAATCAGCGCCAATGCCCATCGCCGGTTGCGCGCACTGACCCGCTCAGACGGCATTGTGATGACTCTCGTTCGAGCGCTCAGCAGCGCCAAGGGCCAATGCCTCGCGAGCAATTTTGAGCACCTCACGCGGTGGCAAAGGTTTAAGCTTGTGGTTACTCCACACCTGACGCCACAACCGTGCGCCGCGTTGGCCATGGAATAGGCCCAACATGTGGCGCGCAATGGGGTACCAAGGGCAGCCGTCTTCGGCGTGGGCGCGCTCCATATAGGCCACCATCGCCTCCTCCACGGCTTCGCGGCTCAGTGTGTCGTGCGGGTCGTTGTAAAACTCGGCATCCCATGTCGTCATGAGCCAGGGGCGGTAGTAGGCTTCACGCCCCAACATCACACCATCCACATGCTGCAAATGTTCAGCCATTTGTGCATTGGTGGTGATACCGCCGTTGATAGCAATCACCAAGTTAGGGAAGTCTTTTTTGAGCTGGTAACCCAACTCGTAGCGCAGCGGTGGAATTTCGCGGTTTTCTTTGGGGCTCAAGCCATCCAACCACGCGTTGCGTGCGTGGACGATGAACACGCGGCAGCCCGCATCGCTGACGGTGCCGACAAAGTCGCGCACAAAGTCATAGCTCTCGATGCGGTCAATGCCAATGCGGTGCTTCACCGTGACGGGGATGCTCACCACATCCAGCATGGCTTTGACGCCATCGGCCACGGTTTGCGGCTCGTTCATCAGGCACGCACCAAATGCGCCGCGCTGGACGCGGTCAGATGGGCAACCGCAGTTGAGGTTGATTTCGTTGTAGCCCCATTGCTCGCCCAGCTTGGCGCCGTGCGCCAAATCGGCCGCATCGCTACCGCCTAGCTGCAAAGCCACAGGGTGTTCTTCGGCGTTGAAACGCAAATGCCGTTGCGTGTCGCCATGGCGCAGCGCACCGGTGGTGACCATCTCGGTGTAGAGCAAGGTGTTGCGGCTGAGCAAGCGGTGGAAATAACGGCAGTGGCGGTCGGTCCAGTCCATCATGGGGGCAACACTGGTGCGCCACATGTTAAGCGGTTGATTTATATCGTCTTTTTTTTCTAACAAATGCTGCATTTAGGCCGTTTTTTACATGAAGCGCACACGAAGTGAACATAAGGATCGCACACATTGACAACATTCTCGCAGCTACGCGCTGGTCATGGCTTGTTCCCACAGGTCATTACAAAGATTGATATCTAGTCTTCTGGTAACAAATTTGATTCTGTGTGGGGCAAATCATCTCTAGTTAATCCAATGCCTATGCTCGTATTTGAGTAAGCATCTCAAAAATGTCCGGTAAAGCGATGGCGTGAGGCTGGGTGCCACATGACTGCTACTGATGCCACCTGCCCCATTGATTGGGTTTGTCTGTGCAATACCAAACAAGGTTCGATAGCGGGAATGTTCAACATCTCTCTAATATGGGATGGGGGCAAGCAAGCCTCAATTTCAAAATGCACACCCTGTAAAGGTGCCATACGCATCAAGTATGCGTTAGGAGTCAAGCTATTGAAATCTTGCGAGATGTAGTCTGGTGCGACCATGGGGTTAACGTAGCGGTCTTCAACCTGGATAGCCTGTTCGTTCTCAAAGTGCACCACGACAGAATGAAAAACCACTTGATCAGACTTCAAGCCAAGTTGAGGCCCCAGAACTTCTCCCGCTTTCACACGTTCTAAACAATGCAGTTCACTGCGGTGCTTGTGACCTCGAGCAGCAATCTCATCGGCAATATTTCGGATCTCAACGAGGGTGGATTGATATTTTTGCTGAGCCACATAAGTACCCGAACCCTGGATTCGTTTAACGATCTGCTCATCTGCAAGCTCGCGGACTGCGCGATTCACGGTCATGCGTGACACGCCAAACTCGCGGGCCAAGGTTTCTTCACTTGGAATGAGCTCGCCATCCGACCATTCACCTTCATGGATTTTGGAAAGGATATGAGTCTTGATGATCTGAAAGGCTGGCTGGCGTTTGATTGTCAAATTATTTTTTGGCATTTTTAGGTGTTTTCCCGCGGTTGCTTGAAACATCATTGACAGTGATCTTAGCCATGATTACATTTTGTTGCACGGAGTTGTATAGACAACATAGTTGTTTTGCATGTATTTGTATATACAAAATCCGCTCGTAAATCTGTGAACCCCTGTTAACCCTGATTCAACGACAGCCACCGAAAGGAACTACTCATGAAATCCCGCACTCCCAATTTTTCATTACTAACGGTCGCTGCTGCGGCTGTGGCCTTCTCTGCCTCGCCAGCTTGGGCGCAGCTAAAGCTAGGCTTTAACGTTCCTTTGACAGGTTTTGCCGCTGCGGACGGCAAATCCTCACTGGAGGGCGCCAAGCTGGCTGTCGAACAAGCCAATGCGAAGGGTGGCGTCGCTGGTCAAAAAATTGAGCTGGTGGTCTATGACGACCAGGCGACACCAAAAGAAGCCGTCCCGTCAGCCACAAAGATGGTTGAAAAAGATCAGGTGATTGCAGCCGTCTCTGGCTCATATTCTGGATCAACCCGTGCTGCCGCTGTGATATTCCAACGCGCACAAATACCGTATGTCGTGGCCTATGCCATCCACCCTGAAATCACTCTAGCTGGCGACTATATGTTTCGCGTGTCAGCCATGGGCGAAGTCCAGGGACGTGGAGGTGCCAAGCTGGTGCAAAACTTGGGCAAAAAGAATGTTGTTCTCGTCACCCTCAAGAACGACTTCGGTCAAGCCCTAGCTGCCGGTTTTAAAGAAGCAGCGCCCAAGCTAGGCATCAACATCATCAATGAATACGAATATGGCATGCCTGATCGTCAGTTCGGGCCACTGGTGAGCAAGATTAAATCCGACAACCCGGACGTGATTTACGCCTCTGGCTACTTCTTCACAGCTGGGCCACTCGTGAGTCAGCTTCGTGCGGCTGGCGTTACTGCGCCGATCATTGGCCAGGAAGGTTACGACTCCGACAAGTTCATTGAAATTGCAGGTCCTGCATCTGAGGGAACCTATGTAACCACCTCGCTTGACCGTGACTCTGATGCGCCTGCCACCAAAGCTTTTCTAGCCGACTATCGCAAAGCTACGAACTCTGGTGCCGATATGGTGGCTGCTGCATCCTTCACTGCTACCGCAGTGGCGATTGAGGGCTTGAAGAAAACCGGCGGAAAAGGTGGCGCAGCACTGCGCGATGCGATTGCAGCAGGCAGCTATGTCATGCCTATCGGCAAGCTTGAGTTCAATGACCTACACGAAGTGAAAAAAGACATTCAAGTGCAGATCGTGAAGGACAAGGCCTTCCGCCGCCATTCAGTCATTTCTGACCCGGTCCTCCTAGCTCCGCCGACTAAAGCTAAGTAAGCCTGGAAGAAAACCATGCTCGCGATTGAACTCATCGCGCAGGGCCTGATCCAGGGCAGCATCTACGCCCTCGTGGCGCTGGGGCTGACCCTGGTCTACGGGCTGTTGCGCATCCTTCATGTGGCACACGCGGCGCTGTTCACCTTGGGTGGATACGTCGGCGTCATGGTGTGCAACGCCAGTGGTAACTTAGCAGCAGGCTTTCTTTGTGCCGCGTTAGTTTCAGGCTTCGGCGGCGTGTTCATGTTCAGGCTTGCATATCAGCCACTACTGAGTCAACCGCCCTACGTGGCGCTGATCGCATCCATCGGGCTATTCATTGCGTCCGAAGAAGCATTTCGCATCATCTTTGGTGCACAAGGAATGTCGTTTAACAACCCCATGCTGCAACAACAATTTGTTCTAGGTGGCGGACTTCAGTTTAAGTTGGCTGAATTGTTGGTAATGCTCAGCACAGCGCTGATCATCGGTGTGCTTGCCTGGTTGCAGTCGCGAACACGAGTGGGCATTGCCTGCCAAGCCACGGTTTCAGACCCGCAAATGGCCCAGTCCTTTGGCATTTCACTGCGCCAAGTCCGTGACATCAACTTCTTCGTGGGCTCGGCGCTGGCTGGATTTGCCGGCGTGTGGGTGGCTTTGTTGAACAACCTTGTCGAGCCCACCATGGGCAGCGTACCGTCCTACAAGGCACTGGCAATCATCGTGCTTGGTGGACTTGGCTCGGTCCCGGGCACGCTGGCCGCAGCTCTGCTACTCGGTGTCATTGAAGCCTTCGGCACGATTTATCTTGGCGACATCCTAGACCGCAATGCGATCGCGTTCGCTTTCTTGATTGCGGTGCTGATGGTGCGCCCTCAGGGCCTGTTTGCCCGCAGCTGACCCATAAGCACAGATCATGAACTACGAAATTTCATTGCTAACGACCATGGCGATTGCCGTGATGTTTGCGCTCTCGCTCAACCTGATTACCGGCTTTTGCGGCCAGATCAGCTTAGGACATGCGACCTTTCAAGGCATCGGAGCCTATACCGCTGCGATGTTGGGTAAAGCCGGTTTACCGTTCCTCGCCACATTGCCCGTTGCCATGGTCCTAGCAGGTCTGCTAGGCGTGATCGTCGGACTGGCTTCGCTGCGCGTACGAGCTGACTTTCTGGCAATCACCACCATGGGCGTGGGCTTTCTCTTTGTAGGCATCGTTCGCCAACAAGAGTTTCTAGGTGGTGAGCTGGGGATATCTTCAATCCCAGACCATGGCTTGGGCCGTGTGGGCTTCATGGCACTAGCGCTGGTGATGTGCATAGGCGTTGCCGTTTTGAGCATGTACATCAAGCGCAGCTGGATGGGCCGTGTATTCAACGGCATTGCGGAAGACGAAGACACCATGCGGGTACTCGGTATCGATGTGCCACGCTACAAATTAGCTGCCTTTGCCATGGGAACCGCGCTGGCGGGTATGTCGGGCGCTTTCTACACCTATCACCTGAACTTCATCGGTGCCGAGAGTTTTGGTTTTGTGGAGTCCATCACAGTTTTGTCCATGGTGGTATTTGGTGGCATCGGCTCCGTACCTGGCGTGATCATCGCTGCCGCCCTTCTATCTGTGTTGCCAGCTTGGTTCCAGGTCATCGGTGACTACAAATTATTGGTCTATGGAGGCTTGCTGTTCTTGATGATGCGCTTTTCGCCGGATGGTATGGCTGGACTAGCCAAGCGCTTCACTCATAACAAACTGTTCACGACAGGAGGCAAATCATGAATAAACAGCCATCTGGTGCACCGCTGTTAAAAGTCGATCATGTGACTGTACGTTTTGGTGGATTAACTGCTGTGGATGATGTGACCTTCGAGGTCCACGAAGGCGATCTGCTCGGCCTAATCGGACCCAACGGTGCGGGTAAAACGACCCTGATGCGCTCCATCATCGGCGTGGTCCAACCCACAGAGGGGAGCGTCTCGCTGGGCGGCGAATCCCTCAACGGACTTCCCATACATAAACGTATCCAACGTGGCATGTCTTTGTCTCAGCAATTGGTCAAACCGTTGCGCGACATCAGCATGGGCGACAACGTCGCTTTGGCGGCGGCCAGTGCAAAGACCGTCAGCCCCTTGCGCGCTTTGCTCAACGTATCTAACGAACAGGAACTGGCTGTGGCCCAGTACGAATTACAGCGAGTAGGCATCGCAAGCATGGCGTCGCAAAGCCCCAGCATCCAACCGCTCGGTGTGCTGAAACGTTTGGAACTGGCGCGAGCTCTGGCACTCAAACCACGCTTACTGCTGCTCGACGAGCCTCTGGCAGGTCTGAATTCTCAAGAAGCTCATGCCCTAGCAGCCACGATCGCCGAGATCAACCAACAAGGTCTGACGATTGTGCTGATCGAACACAACCTAGGTGAGGTCATGCGTATCTGCCGACGTTTGGTCGTGCTGGACAACGGAAAGAAAATTGGCGATGGAGATCCGCGCACAGTGATGGCCGATCCGACCGTACGGGCTGCTTACCTTGGCGGTGATGCATTGGGTGCTGCCGCTGCAGAGGGACAACCTACCTTGGAGGCCCACCATGCTTGAGCTCACATCCGTTTCCTGCGGCTACGGCGCTTTTCAGGCAGTTCACAACCTGTCGCTTTCACTACGCCCAGGCACCATCACCGGACTATTGGGAGCCAACGGCGCGGGGAAGTCTTCGACTCTGATGTGCATTGCTGGTCATGTACAGCAACAAGGTGGTGCCATTCACTTAGATGGGGAGGACATCTCTAGCCTTGGTCCAACCGAACGTGTGCGTAAGGGCATTGCCATTTCACCAGAAGGTCGCCGCCTATTTAAAGACCTAACCGTGCAAGACAACCTACGTGTAGGAGGCATGGTGCAATCCGCACAAGTTTTCACGCACGACCGCGATCGGGTGCTAGCTTTGTTTCCTCGCTTGGGCGAGCGCCTGAACTCACTGGCAGGTAATCTTTCTGGTGGCGAACAGCAAATGTTGGCGATTGGACGAGCCCTGATGACGCGACCACGTCTCATCATGATTGACGAGTTATCTCTTGGGCTCATGCCTAAGGTGATCGACTTGTGCTACCAAGCACTCATCCAGTTGCGCCGCGAAGGGATGACCGTTTTACTTGTTGAGCAAAACACCGAGCGAGTGCTAAAGATTGCTGACGATATCTGCGTCTTGGAATCTGGAAGCACTGTCTGGCAAGGTAGTGCCGAAGCTGCACGCCACGATCCACAGCTCACCGAGGCTTACCTTGGTATCCACTGACCCAATCTTTTTTCATTTTTAAGGCAAACAACATGACTACTTACATCGATCACCGTTTGGACCTCAGCCGCGTCATTCGCGCACCTCGTGGTAATACGCTGACTTGTAAAAACTGGATCACGGAAGCTGCTTATCGAATGATCCAAAACAACCTTGACCCTGAGGTTGCCGAGAATCCCCAAAGCCTCGTGGTGTATGGCGGCATTGGCCGCGCTGCTCGCGACTGGAATTGTTTTGACCAGATTCTGGCTTCGCTTAAAGAATTAAACGAGGATGAGTCTTTGCTGATTCAATCTGGAAAACCAGTGGGTGTATTCAAGACGCACGCTAACGCTCCGCGCGTTCTGATCGCCAACTCAAACCTCGTGCCAAAGTGGGCAAATTGGGAACACTTCAACGAACTCGATCGCAAAGGCCTGTTTATGTATGGCCAGATGACAGCGGGCTCCTGGATTTACATTGGTAGCCAAGGCATTGTTCAGGGCACCTTTGAGACCTTTGTTGAAGCCGGGCGTCAGCACTACAACAACGACTGGACAGGTCGATGGATTTTGACAGCAGGCCTTGGCGGCATGGGTGGAGCGCAACCTTTGGCGGCCACATTGGCTGGCGCATGCTCGCTGAATATCGAATGCCAGCAAAGCAGCATCGACTTTCGTTTGCGCACCCGTTATGTAGACAAGCAGGCCAAAGACATCGACGAGGCATTTGCGATGATCGCTCACCACACGGCAGCCAAAGAGGCCGTGTCAATCGCCCTGTTAGGTAACGCGGCCGAGGTGTTGCCTGAGCTGGTGCGTCGAGCCCAAGCTGGAGGGTTGCGGCCTGATTTGGTAACCGATCAAACTTCTGCGCACGATCTGATCAACGGCTATTTGCCACCAGGTTGGACAGTGGCGCAATGGAAAGCTGCCCAGCTCGACCCCTCGCAGCACGCCCGCTTGACGGCTGACGCGGCACAAGGCTGTGCAACCCAAGTACAAGCCATGCTGGACTTCCAATCGATGGGCATCCCCACTGTGGATTACGGCAACAACATCCGTCAGGTCGCTTTCGACCATGGCGTGAAAAACGCTTTTGACTTCCCTGGCTTTGTCCCTGCCTACATTCGTCCCATGTTCTGCGAAGGTAAAGGTCCATTCCGTTGGGTCGCCCTCTCGGGAGATCCCGAAGACATCTACAAAACTGATGCCAAGATCAAGGAACTGTTCCCGAACAACAAGCACACGCACCGCTGGCTCGACATGGCGCGTGAACGTATCAGCTTCCAAGGCTTACCTGCACGCATTTGCTGGTTGGGCCTGGGCGAGCGACATGTTGCAGGTCTGGCTTTCAATGAGATGGTACGCACCGGTGAGTTAAAAGCTCCGATCGTTATTGGACGTGACCATTTGGACACCGGCTCGGTTTCCAGCCCGAATAGAGAGACAGAAGCCATGAAAGATGGCACCGACGCCGTGAGCGACTGGCCTCTACTCAACGCCTTGCTCAATACTGCAGGTGGTGCAAGCTGGGTCAGCCTACACCACGGCGGTGGCGTGGGCATGGGCTATTCACAACATTCAGGCATGGTCATCGTGGCTGACGGCAGCGACGCAGCAGCTGAACGGTTGGCTCGTGTACTGGTCAACGACTGCGGCTCTGGCGTGATGCGTCACGCCGACGCGGGTTATGAGCTAGCCATCGCCACAGCCAAAAAGCAAGGTCTGAAGCTTCCTATGATCAAGTAATTTCATTCAAACTTAATCAATTGAAATAGAAGCACTGGTTCTTTCAAATCCATGACACTGCATCGATTCCATGTAGAAGATTTGCCAGCCACACCCTGGAAAAATGGTGGTGGCGTGACGCGAGAAATCGTCTGTCAGCCCACGGGGGCCGGCATTGGTGACTTTGACTGGCGAGTGAGCATCGCACACATTGCCAGCGATGGACCTTTTTCGGCATTTCCGGGCGTGGACAGGGTCATCACTTTGCTAAGCGGAGGCGGTGTGCATTTACAAAGCACCGATGGTCATGTAGATCACTTGCTGGACAAGCCCTTGACACCCTTTGCATTTAAGGGTGAGGCTGACATCAATGCCTGTTTGTTAGATGAGGACTGCTACGATTTCAACGTCATGACCCGCCGCTCGACATGCAGCAGCGTTTCTCTGCAGATCGTGCGCAGTGCCTGCGATTGGCCTGCTGCATCGCAAGGTTTGTTCATGGCAGTGCAAGGGCATTGGCAGATTAAAGGCAACCATGATGAGCACCTTGCGCCGCAGCAAGGCTTGTGGTGGAGCGATTCGTCTTTGGTTTGGCAGCTGTTGCCTAAAAGCCCAGATGCAGCGCTCATCGCGCTCAACCTTCACTTACAAACGCTATGAGCACTGCGCTTCCTACGCCTGCTTTACCCAACGCCGATGGCGTATGGCATCACCTGCACTTCGCACCAGAGGCACTGGGAGCTGGAGCCGCCGCCTTGCACGATGGAGCTATCGTGGTCGATCAAGGATCAATTGTTTGGACTGGTGCGTATATCGCGCTGCCTGATATGTATAAGTCATGGTTCAAGCACGACGGTCTCGGTGCCATGGTCACGCCGGGTCTGATCGATTGCCATACGCATCTGGTTTACGGAGGTCAACGTTCCAATGAGTTTGCCATGCGCCTCGCTGGTGCCAGCTACGAAGATGTAGCACGCGCTGGGGGCGGCATCATCTCCAGTGTCAAAGCCACGCGGGAATACAGTGAAGACGACTTGTTTGAGGCTACCGCGCCTCGTTTGACGGCTTTGCTCAATGAAGGTGTTTGCGCAATCGAGATCAAATCAGGTTATGGCCTGAGCCTGGAACATGAGCGCAAACAACTGCGAGTTGCGCGGCGTCTGGGTGAATCGTTTAACGTCACCGTACGGACTACTTTTTTGGGTGCGCATGCGCTACCGCCTGAATACACAGGACGCAGCGACGATTACATCCAAATGCTCTGTCAAGAAATGATGCCCACGCTCGCGGCCGAGGGCTTGGTGGATGCGGTGGATGCGTTTTGCGAAACGATCGGTTTCTCGCTGGCTCAGACCGAGCGTGTGTTTCAGACCGCGCTAGCACTGGGCCTGCCAGTCAAACTGCATGCCGAGCAGCTGACGGACATGGGCGGCTCGGCGCTAGCAGCGCGCTATGGGGCGTTGTCCTGCGACCATATCGAGCATCTGAACGCCGAAGGCATTGCCGCCATGCGGCAGGCAGGAACCGTGGCGGTGCTGTTGCCCGGTGCTTATTACACCCTTCGCGATACACATTTACCACCGATTGCAGCATTGAGGGCGGTGGGTGTTCCCATGGCTGTGTCCACGGACCACAACCCCGGAACTTCACCATCCTTGAGTTTGCTTTTGATGATCAACATGGCCTGCACATTGTTCCGATTGACCGTGCCTGAAGCCCTAGCGGGCGTCACACGTCATGCGGCGCAGGCGTTGGGACTGGAGGCCACACATGGGCGAATCGCTGTCGGCTGTCCCGCTAATTTTGTACTTTGGCCTTTGAGCGATATCTCTGAGCTGGCCTATTGGTTGGGTCAACGTCCTGCTTGCAGCGTAGTGCGCCAGGGCTATTTGGCTGTTGATGGCATGGCCTTGCATCGGAGCAACGCATGAACCAACGTAGCCTCTTTGCAGAGCACGCCTTATTGCCTTCAGGCTGGGCGCGTGATGTTCTGTTGTCATGGAGCGATCAAGGTCTGCTCACAGATGTGAATGCCAATGCCTGCTGCCCAGCAGATACCCCTCGCGCCGCGGGCCCCTTGTTACCGGGTATGCCGAATTTGCACTCGCACGCTTTTCAACGGGCGTTTGGTGGCTTGACCGAGTACCGAGGTGCCGCGCAAGACAGCTTCTGGAGTTGGCGCAGCCTGATGTACCGCTTTGCGGCGGCCATCACACCAGAGCAACTTGAAGCCATTGCGACCAGCCTTTATGTCGAGATGCTTGAGGCCGGTTACACCAGCGTGTGCGAATTTCATTACGTGCATCACGACCGCGATGGCCGCCCCTATGCCGATGACGCCACCTTGTCGATGTGCTTATTACGTGCAGCAGCTCGCGCAGGCATCGGCATGACTTTGCTGCCGGTGCTCTACCAAACCAGCGGTTTTGGGGCAGCCCCGCCCAACGAGGGTCAGCGGCGCTTCATCCGCTCGACCAACAACATGCTGGACTTGCTGCAAAGGCTGAAGCCACTGTGCGAAGCGCAAGGCGCTCGCCTTGGTTTAGCACCACACTCCTTGCGCGCCGTGCCGCCCGACAGTTTGCGCGAAGCGCTGGTGGGTTTGCATGCGATGGACGCTACGGCTCCCGTTCACATCCACATTGCCGAGCAAACCGCTGAGGTCGATGCCTGCATGGCTTGGAGCGGCCAGCGGCCCGTGGAATGGCTGCTCAACCACACACCAGTCGATGCACGCTGGTGCCTGGTTCACGCAACTCACATGAGTGCAAAAGAAAGCGCCCGTGCCGCACAGACTGGTGCTGTGGCAGGTCTTTGCCCTAGCACCGAAGCCAATTTGGGCGACGGAATTTTCGATGCACACAGTTGGTTGCAAGCCGGTGGACGTTGGGGTTTAGGTTCAGACAGTCACGCCAGCGTCAACGCAGCGGAAGAAATGATGCTGCTCGAATATAGCCAGCGTCTAGCCACGCGCCAACGCAATGTGCTGGCAACGGTAGAACAGCCCTCTGTTGCAAGCGCCATGACACTTGCTGCAGTCACCGGCGGTGCCCAAGCCTGTGCGCGCCAAGTCGCAGGTCTAGCCGTAGGCCAACAGGCAGATGGTGTGGTACTCGATGCCCAACACACACTGCTGCAAGATCTACCTTCACCCGAAGCCATGCTATCGGCCCATGTGTTTGCCAGCCATCGCCAATCAGCACTATCGCAGGTATGGGTCGCTGGCCACTTGCAGGTCCAATCGGGCCGCCATGTTTTACACGACAGCGCTATGAGCGGCCTGATATCTGCGCGTCAACAATTACTTGAAAACACGCGATGACTTTTGAAACTACTCAACCTCCGTTTCACTTTCGCAAGGGAAGACGCCCTTTGCTGATTTCCATGCCGCATGTGGGTACGTACGTGCCACCGGCCTTGGCAGCTCGCCTAACCGACGAAGCCCAGCGCGTACCTGATACCGACTGGCATCTCGAACGGCTTTACGACTTTGCAGATGAGCTAGGGGCCTCTGTACTTGTAGCTACCCATTCACGCTTTGTGATTGATCTGAATCGTCCACCCGACGGAGCGAGTCTGTACCCAGGTCAAAGCGTTACTGGCCTGTGCCCAGTTGATTTGTTCGACGATCAGTCGCTTTATCGCGACCCAGCTGACGAACCGGATGAAGCCGAGATTGCCGAACGCCGCGAGGCCATCTGGAAACCATATCACGCGCAATTGGCTAATGAACTAGCGCGCATGAAAGTCGAGCATGGCATTGCTGCTTTATGGGATGCACATTCCATACGCTCTGTGCTCCCGCGATTTTTTGAAGGCCGCTTGCCCGATCTGAATTTGGGTACGGCTGAAGGAGCCAGCTGTAGCCCTCTGTTAGCCAAAGAACTGCTAACAATTGGCCAGAAAGCATCAGGCTACACCGCCGTGCTCAATGGCCGCTTCAAGGGTGGGCACATCACACGCCAACACGGCAACCCAGCTCAAGGTGTTCATGCCGTCCAGCTAGAAATGACGCAATGCAGTTACATGCAGGAAAGCTGGCCTTTTGAATATTTGCCAGATGTTGCAGCTGGCGTGCAGCCCCATGTCCGGCGCATGCTAGAAGCAGTGTTGGCGTTTGTAGAAGGCGCGGAAATCAAAACTTGATTGACTCACACCGCCAGCGCCACACGCAAAGATTGCGTCGCCACCTCTTCGAGCCAGCCCAAGTCCATGTGCTGGTGCGCTTCGCAAATGAACCATGGCTCGCGAGAGTCGGGTTCCAGCATCACACCACGCGCAATCAGCTCCCACGCAAACTTGCGGTACAGCTCGCTGTTGGTGACGCGCCAGTCGCGGTAGTTGGTCGGCACGGTGGCACTGAAGTGAATGCCAAACATCGCAGGCGGGCCTGCAAAGGCGTGCTCTAGCCCCGCAGCTGTGAACACGCGGCCCAACACGGCTTGAATGTTTTCACCAGCGCGGTTGATGGTTTGCTGCGCATTCGTCTCCGCCAAAATTTTCAGGGTGGCGTGAGCGGCACTGAGTGCGACGAGGTTGGCCGTGTAGGTGCCGCCATGCACCACGCCACCGGGGTGTGAACCCACCACATCCATCACATGGGCTTTGCCGCCAAAGGCAGCAACCGGGTAACCATTGCCCATGGCTTTGGCATAGGTGGTGAGGTCGGCATGAATGCCGTACAACTCTTGCGCGCCGCCTTTGGCCACGCGAAAACCAGATTTGACTTCGTCAATGATGAGCACGGTGCCGTGTTGCGTGCACAGGTCACGCAAGCGTTGCAGCCATGCCTGACTCGCCGACACGCTGCCCGCATTGCCAATGATGGGCTCAATCACCACGCAGGCCAAGGTGTCGCCTTGGGTGGCAAACAGGTTTTCTAAATCTTCAAAGTCGTTGTGGCTGATGATGCTCAACAACTCGCGGCTGCGCTCTGGAATGCCGCCGCCAAATGGGATGACCTTGGGCGCGACCTTGCTGCCTGGCTGCCAATGCTCGATGTCGGACTTCCACATCATCTCGTCGTACAAGCCGTGGAAAGAGCCTTCCACAATGGCTACTCGGTCACGCTTTGTGAAGCCGCGTGCGGTGCGCACAGCCCCCATCACGGCCTCTGTGCCCGAGTTGGCAAAGCGCATCTTGTCGATGTTGGGGCACATGGCTTTGATTTGCTTGACCACCGTGGTGTCAAGCTCGGTCGAAAAACCTGAGAGCGTGCCGCGCTGGGTGATTTGTTCAATCACCGCGTTGTCCACGCGTTCATCGCGGTAGCCCAAGATGATGGGGCCGTAGCCTAAGCGAAAGTCCACATAGGTTTTGCCGTCCACATCGGTGAGCATGCAGCCTTTGGCGCTGGCGATGAACACTGTGTCTTTTTCGCCCCAATAGCGATAGTTCTCGGCCACGCCTTGCGGCATGTGCAAATGGGCTTCAGCGAGTAAACGAGATTGGTGGGTCATGGTCGCAGCATGTGTCCGACACGCTCTTCTAAAAGTTTCACCACATGTAGCTCTGCCGCGTCGGGGCCATAGGTGGCCATGGCTTGTTGAAACAACTGTTGCGCCATGCCGCCCATGGGCAAGTCATAGCCTTGTGATTTGGCAATGCCGTTGATGAGGCCCAAATCTTTGCAACACAAGGCCAGCGAGAAGCTAGGGTCATAGTGACCCGCAAAGATGGACGGCACATCGTGCTCAGCCACCCAGCTGTTGCCAGCGCTTGACTTGATGGCTTCCCACACGGTGTGCAGCGGAATGCCGGCCTTCGCACCCAACATCAAGCCTTCGCCAATCGCGGCGGCGCTGACAAACCACAACAAGTTGGTGAGCAGCTTGATGGTCGCGCCATTGCCAGGCTCGCCCACATGGAAGATTTTTTCGCCGATGACCTCGAAGATGGCTTTGTGTTTTTCAAAGCAAGCGGCGTCACCCCCCACGAAAATAGACAAGCGGCCTAAGGCAGCCATGTCTACCGCGTTGGTCACGGGGGCTTCTAAAAAGTCCACGCCTTTGCTTTTGGCCAGTGCCACCAACTCACGCACCAATTCCACCGCACTGGTGGAAGTGTCAATCACGGTGGTCCCCGCTTTGACGTGCGCCAACACGCCCTGCTCGCCCAACATCACCTCGCGCACTTGTACGGGGCCTGGGAGCGAGGCCATCACCACATCGGCCTGCGCTGCGCCTTCGGCCAAGCTGTTCACCCAAGTGGCCCCCAACGCGATCAAGTTTTCTGCCTTGGCGCGAGAGACATCAAACACAGTGACGGGGTAACCCGCCTTCACCAAGTTTGCTGCCATGGGATTGCCCATGTTGCCCACACCGATGAAAAACAAGGTTGGTTTTGCAGCGCTCATCACTTGACTTTCTTGAACTGCAAAAACAGCCGATGGGCGTCCTGCTCGGCCACGTATTCAAAGCCATACGCGCCCATCAAAGCTTGCGCCTCGGCAAAGGTGTAGGTGCGGTAGTGCACGGTTTGGTCCATCACTTTGTGGTCCCCATCTTTGAGGTAGTAATGCTTGGTGAAACCAATGTCTGTTGGATCAATTTTTTGCGAATACTTCATGCCGTTTGAAATGACAGTTTCGTAGTCATGGTGCGGGCCTTGGATGCCGAGCAGCAAGGTTCCGTCAACAGCGATGTGCTTGGCCAAATGCTCAAAACCCAAATGGTTGGCGTGCTCGTCGGCGATGTGACTGACCAAGAATGGCTCTTTGTCGCCATCAATCACGAAGTACCACACACCACCATAAGAGAACGCCAACTCGTGCTTTTCATCCAGCGACAACTCAGTGATGTTTTGCTGCGAAAGCGACACCGTTGCAAACGGTGCCAAACGCTTTTGCGCGATCGACAGCATAGGTGCGGTCAAATCAATGCCGGTGATGGGCAATTGGGGTTGACGCTTGGCGAGCTCTTCCAAGATCAAACCTGTGCCACAGCCAATTTCTAAAACGTTGCGTTGTGGACGATGGGCCACAAGGCTGTCCACAATCTTTGCGTAATCGTAGTAACCCGAGGTCATGATGACATCGTAGTAACCCGCCATATTGGTGTAATCGCCCATAGATCCTCGGCAAATTTGCCATATTTGTTATTAAGTTTGACAACTCTAACAAAGTCAAATGACGGGTTAATACCTACGTCCCTTGGGCAATAAAAAAGCCGCAGACGAATCTGCGGCCTTGGTTCAATTTGCGAAACGCCGAAAGCGTTGCGCGCATTAACCCATGTGCAAACCACCGTTCACAGCAAAGTCAGCACCTGTGGTGTAACCGCCGTCTTCGCTGGCCATCCAAGCAATGATGGACGCAATTTCGGCAGGCTTGCCCAAACGCTTGACAGGCACGGTGGCCACGATTTTTTCCAACACGTCAGGACGAATGGCGTTGACCATGTCGGTGCCAATGTAACCAGGCGACACGGTGTTGACCGTCACGCCTTTGGTGGCCAGCTCTTGTGCCAAGGCCATCGAGAAACCGTGCATACCGGCTTTGGCCGCCGAGTAGTTGGTTTGACCGGCTTGGCCTTTTTCACCGTTCACGGATGAGATGTTGATGATGCGGCCCCAACCACGTTCCACCATGTCTGGCACAACCTGCTTGGTCACGTTGAACATGGAGTCGAGGTTGGTGTTCATCACCGCGTCCCAATCTTCGCGCGTCATTTTCAAGAACATGCGGTCTTTGGTGATGCCGGCGTTGTTGACCAACACGTCAATCGGACCATGCTCTGCTTTGGCTTTGGTGAAAGCCTCAACGGTGGAATCCCAATCGCCCACGTTACCGACGGAGGCGTAGAAGGTATAACCCAAGGCTTTTTGCTCATCTAACCATTTGTTGAAATCACGGGTCGGGCCACAGCCTGCGATGACGGTGAAGCCTTCTTTGTGAAGGCGTTGACAAATCGCAGTTCCAATGCCACCCATACCACCTGTGACGTACGCTACTTTTTTGCTCATTTTTTGTCTCCTAATTGATGAGTTTTAGTGAATGAAATTTACAAAATGATGGGGCCGTTGAATCAACGCTCCAAGGCCAATGACACGCCCATGCCGCCACCGATACACAGCGCAGCCAAGCCTTTTTTAGCGTTGGTGCGTTGCATTTCGTGCAACAAGGTCACCAAGATGCGGCAGCCTGATGCGCCAATGGGGTGACCAATG
>CANCGU010000025.1 GCA_947377705.1 Comamonadaceae bacterium | reverse complement strand
TGCAAGGTGCTCCACTGGCGCAGCACTTCGGCGTAGGGGCGTGGGTCGACTTCTTCGTCCACCGCAATGCCGGCACGCTCGTCGCTGGTGATGTTGCGAATGCAGTTGCCGCTGGTTTGAATGCCGTGCAGGTTGACGCTGGCCAACAGCTCCATCACGTCGGCGCTTTTGTCCAAGGGAATCCAGTTGAACTGCACGTTTTGACGGGTGGTGAAGTGGCCGTAGTTGGTGGTCAGCTTCGGAGCAGTAATTGAGCTGGATGAAGTGCCACCAATCTTGTCTTGCGTGCTTTGCGCGCGTTCAATCAACTCAGCCGAAGGGGTGTCGTAGTCGCGGGCAATTTGGGCCAACACGCGCAACTGCGCGCTGTTGAGTTCACCGTAAGGCACGGCCACGCGCAGCATGGGGGCGTAGCGTTGCACATACCAGCCATTTTGCAAACGCAAGGGGCGGAAATCGTCATCGGCCAATTTGCCAGCCAAGTTGCGGGTGAGTTGGTCGCGGTACTGCGCAGCGCGTGCTTTGACAAACTCTTGATCGAAGGCGGTGTATTGATACATCTAAGAACTCAAACGAAAAAATTAAGCAAAAACCAATTTGCTGCCAGCCCATGCCAGCAACACAGAAAGAATGGAACGAATCACACGCTCAGGCGTTTTGTGCATCAGGCGAGAACCCACCCAAATGCCGGGCAAGGAGCCTGCGAGCAACAAGCCCAACAAAGGCCAATCGACCGACCCTAACGAAGCGTGCCCTAAGCCGGCCACCAAAGTTAATGGCACGGCATAGGCAATGTCAGCCGCCACGATGCGTGACAGTGGCAACTGTGGGTACAGGATCATAAGCACCGTCACGCCAATGGCGCCAGCACCCACGGACGTGAGGGTCACCAAGGTACCAATGGCCGCGCCAAACAAGACGGGCAAGGCCCAGTGGCCGGGCTCTGTGGCTTGGCGTAAGTTTTCTTCAGCCAGCACCACAGGGGCTTGTTTGCCGCGAATCACTTTGTACAGCATGGCGCTGGCGGTCAGCAGCAGGGCCAGACCCAGCGTGAGCTTCATGACTTTTTCGACGGCGGGGTCTGAGGGGCCAATGTTGTGGAGCACCCAAAGCGTGAGACCTGAGGCGGGAATACTCCCTGCGCACAGGGCCATCACCACGCGCCAAGGCACGATGCGCTGACGGGCAAAGCTGAACGTGCCGCCAGCCTTGGTGAAGGCCGCAAATAGCAAATCGGTGCCGACTGCCATGTAGGGCTTGACGCCAAAGAAGAAAATCAAAATGGGCGTCATCAGGGAGCCGCCGCCCACCCCGGTCAAGCCCACGACCAAGCCCACAAAAAAACCAGCGAATACGAAACCAAAATCTTGCATGGCGTGGACTGTAGGTGCTCTTTATGCCGAAACCAACGATTTCTTTGTTCTACATATATGCCAAATCGGAATAAGGGATTGGGCTGAGCAAAGGGTGTAAGCAAAGCGCAGGGGCGGGTGGGCTAAAGTGCCGTGGATAATGCAGGCCCTGACCTGTATTTTTTCACCCTATCCAAACAGAGAATGAGACCGAGCAATGGCTGCTGAAAAATCCAAAATTGTTTACACCCTGACTGACGAAGCCCCCTTGTTGGCGACTGCTTCGTTCTTGCCAATCATTCGTACCTTTGCCGCACCTGCTGGCATCGACGTGGTGTCCAGCGACATCTCTGTGGCGACCCGCATCTTGGGTGAGTTTTCAGACCTGTTGCCCGAAGCTCAGCGCGTGTCACACAACTTGTCCGACTTGGGCAAGCTGACTTTGAAGCCAGAAGCCAACATCATCAAGCTGCCTAACATCAGCGCGTCTGTGGGCCAGTTGACCGCCGCCATCAAAGAGTTGCAATCGAAAGGCTATGCCTTGCCTGATTACCCAGATGCGCCCACCACCGACGAAGACAAAGCCATCAAAGCCCGTTATGCCAAGTGCATCGGTAGCTCGGTGAACCCCGTTTTGCGCGAAGGTAACTCTGACCGCCGGGCTCCCCGCGCTGTGAAAGAGTTTGCGCGTAAAAACCCACACAGCATGGCCGAGTGGAGCCAAGCCTCTCGCTCGCACGTATCACACATGCACCACGGCGACTTCTACCACGGTGAAAAGTCTTTGACTTTGGACAAAGCCCGTGACGTGAAGATGGAACTCATCACCAAGAGCGGCAAAACCATTCTGTTGAAGCCCAAAGTTTCTTTGCTCGACAAAGAAATCATCGACAGCATGTTCATGAGCAAAAAAGCCTTGGTCGAGTTCTACGAAAAAGAAATCGAAGACGCGCACAAAACAGGCGTGATGTTCTCTTTGCACGTCAAAGCGACCATGATGAAGGTGTCTCACCCCATCGTGTTCGGCCACTGCGTGAAGATTTTCTACAAAGAAGCCTTCGCCAAGCACGCCAAATTGTTTGACGATTTGGGCGTGAACGTGAACAACGGCATGGCCGATCTGTACAACAAGATTGCCACCTTGCCACAAAGCCAGCAAGACGAAATCAAGCGCGACCTGCATGCGTGCCACGAGCACCGCCCAGAGTTGGCCATGGTGGACTCGGCCAAAGGCATCACCAACTTCCATTCGCCTAACGACATCATCGTGGACGCTTCTATGCCTGCCATGATTCGCAACGGCGGCAAGATGTGGGGTGCCGATGGTCGCTTGAAGGACGCCAAGGCTGTGATGCCTGAGTCGACTTTTGCCCGTATCTACCAAGAGATGATCAACTTCTGCAAGTGGCACGGCAACTTCGATCCCAAGACCATGGGCACCGTGCCTAACGTGGGCTTGATGGCGCAGCAAGCCGAAGAATACGGTTCACACGACAAAACGTTCGAAATTCAAGAAGACGGCGTGGCCAACATCACCGACTTGGCCACAGGCGAAGTCTTGTTGAGCCAAAACGTGGAAGAAGGCGACATCTGGCGTATGTGCCAAGTCAAAGACGCGGCCATCCGTGACTGGGTGAAGTTGGCTGTGACCCGCGCACGCAACTCGGGCATGCCTGCCATCTTCTGGTTGGACCCCTACCGCCCACACGAGAACGAGTTGATCAAAAAGGTCGACCTGTATCTCAAAGACCATGACACCCAAGGCCTGCAAATTGAGCACATGTCTCAAGTGCGCGCCATGCGTTACACCTTGGAGCGTGTGAGCCGTGGCTTGGACACCATCTCGGTGACCGGCAACATCTTGCGTGACTACTTGACCGACTTGTTCCCCATCATGGAACTCGGTACCTCGGCCAAGATGTTGTCCATCGTGCCTTTGATGGCCGGTGGCGGCATGTACGAAACAGGCGCTGGCGGTTCTGCGCCAAAGCATGTGCAACAGTTGGTGGAAGAAAACCACTTGCGTTGGGATTCACTGGGTGAGTTCTTGGCCTTGGCCGTGTCTTTCGAAGACATGGGTCTGAAAAACGGCAACGCCAAAGCCACTGTATTGGCCAAGACCTTGGATGCAGCGACCGGCAAATTGTTGGACACCAACAAAAACCCATCACCCAAAACAGGTCAGCTCGACAACCGTGGCAGCCAGTTCTACTTGGCCATGTATTGGGCCCAAGAGTTGGCCGCGCAAACCGAGGACATTGACTTGGCTGCCAAGTTCGCACCTTTGGCGAAGAATCTGACCGACAACGAGAAGAAGATCGTGGACGAACTCAATGCGGTGCAAGGCAAGCCCGTAGACATCGGCGGTTACTACCTGCCCGATGCCAAGAAGCTCGAAGCCGTGATGCGCCCAAGCGCCACGTTCAACGCAGCTTTGGCTAGCGTCTAAGCCTCACTGAGGCTCAGGCCTTCCACGCCCTCCAAGCCTTCAAGCTTGGGGGGCTTTTTATTGAGCGGGTGATTGGGTGCGGTGTGTTTGTGCCTGCGTGGCAATGGCCTCGCGTTGCTCAGGCGTGAGGCGGTTGAGGTTTTTCAGTTGCATCAACATGCGCGGATTTTTGGCCAGCATGTCGGCGTGTCGGTCTAGGTAATCCCAATACAAGGTGGTGAAGGGGCAGGCCTTGTCGCCTATGGATTCGGCAGGGTTGAAGCGGCAACCTTTGCAATGGTTGCTCATGCGGTCTATGTATTTGCCACTGGCCACATAAGGCTTGCTGGCCATCAGCCCACCATCGGCGAACTGGCTCATGCCCAGCGTGTTGGGCAGCTCTACCCATTCCACCGCATCTACATACACGCCGAGGTACCACTGGTGCACTTGTTTGGGTTCCACCCCCAACAGCAAGGCGTAAAGACCGGTCACCATCAAGCGTTGAATGTGATGCGCATAGCCATGTTGCAGGGTTTGTGTGATGGCATCGCGTAAGCAGGCCATCTCTGTGTCACCCGTCCAATAAAACTCGGGCAGCGGTTCGTGCGCTTGCTGGGCATTGCCTTTGGCGTACTCGGGCATGTGCGTCCAGTAAATGCCACGCACGTATTCACGCCAGCCCAAAATTTGCCGCACAAAACCTTCCACCGCTTCTAGCGGGACGTGGCCTTTGTGAAAAGCTGTCTCCGCGGCAGCCAACACCTCGCGCGGGTTAAGTAGCTTCAAATTCAAGGCGCACGACAAGTGCGAGTGGTACAGCCACACTTCGCCTTCCCACATCGCATCTTGGTACAACCCAAAGCTGGGCAGTCGGTGGGTGATAAATTCATCCAGAGCCACCAGAGCCTGCTGACGTGTGACAGGCCAGCCAAACTGTGTGATGGAGCCGGGGTGATTCGCGAGTTTGTCACTCACCAAACGCATCACGTCTTGGGTGATGGCGTCGGGAGTCACGCGTGTGGGTGAGGGCAGCAAGTCGGGGCCTTGTTTGCCAAAGCTGCCTCGGTTGTCGGCATCAAAGTTCCATTGGCCGCCTATGGGTTTTTTGCCCGCCATCAGAATGCCATTTTTCTGGCGTAGCTCGCGGTAGAAATATTCAAGCCGCAGCTGTTTGCGTCCTTCGGCATGCGCGGCAAAGTCGCGCACCGTGCTGAAGAAGTGCGTGTCGTCTTTGATTTCCAGTGGCAAATCATGCTGTTGTGCCACCGCACGCAGACTTTGTAACACACGCCAATCGCCGGGGGCGGTCATCACCAAGAGCTGGGGTTGCACTTGGGCAATGGCTTTGCTCAGCTCACCGGCCAAGGTGCCCGTGTTGTCTGCGTCGTCGAGCTGGCTGTACACCATGGGCCAGCCGCGGGCTTGCAGGTGCGCGGCGAAGTGGCGCATGGCACTCAGGAAAACCGTGGTGCGTTGCTTGGACGAGGGGACGTGCGTGGACTCTTCCAGCACCTCGGCCATCCACACGGTGTCTTGCGCTGGGTCGAAGTCGGCCAGGGCGGAGGCGTTTTCATCGAGTTGATCGCCCAAGATGAGGATGAGGCGTTTGCGTGGGGTGGTCATGTGTGGGCTTTTAAAAATCAAAACTAAGTTGTGCCTTGGCCGCTTGAGCTGCTTGTGCTTTGTCGGCTGAGGCTCTTGCGTTGTTGCGTGTTGTTCTGCCCCAGTTTTTACGCGAGGCGTGTTTGTCCACTACCGCTTTTTTGGCGGCTTTGACCTCGTCGGTTTGGCGTCGGCTGTGCAGTAACTGTTTGGCCTCGCGTGTGGCTTGCGCCAAGTCGACCACGGGCTCGGGTAATGCGCGGTCTAGCTCGTTGCCCACAAAGACACCGACGTGCGCTTGCATGGTGTGCGGCATGAGCCAAGGCTCAAACAGCCAGGTGTCGGGCACTTGGCGCAGGGCAGGCAGCCACTGCCGCACAAAGCGGCCATGGGGGTCGTGGTCTTGCGCTTGTTTGATGGGGTTGTACACGCGTGTGGTGTTGATGCCTGTGGTGCCCGATTGCATTTGCAACTGGCTCCAGTGAATGCCTGGCTCATAGTCTAAAAACTGCGTGGCCAGCCACTCGCCCACGGGCCGCCAGTGCAGCCACAGCGGGTAGGCTGCCACCGACACCAGCATGGCGCGCATGCGAAAGTTCAGCCAGCCCGTTTCGCGCAGCATGGTCACACACGCGTCCACCATGGGCCAGCCTGTGCGCGCGGCTTTGAGGGCTTCGAAGTGGGCTTCGTTGAAATCGTGTTCACGCAAACCGTCGTAGCCGCGGTGCATGTTTTGCCATTCGATGGCCGGTTCACTCTCGAGTTTTTGGATGAAGTGGCAGTGCCAATACAAACGGCTGATGAATCCCGTCAAGCCTGCGCGGTGACGGCTGGCGCTGGGGGGAAGCTGCGCGATGTGTGCCCGCGTGTGCTGCACCACCTCGCGCATGCTGATGCAGCCCCACGCCAAGTAAGCCGACAAACGCGAGCACGCATCGGGCGCCGACAACGGCGACGAAATACCGCCGCGATAGCCCAAGCTGCGGGCATGCAAAAAACTGTGCAAAGTGTCTACGGCCAAGGGGCGCCCACCGCGTTGACGCAGCGGTGGGTTGTGTTCCAGGTGTGCAGGGGCTTGCATGTGCAAAGGCGTGCACCAAGACCGGGGCAATGCGTTGGAATGCCAAAACCGCAATTCACCCACATCTTGCATAGGCTCGGCCATGTGCCGCTCCCAAGCGGGTTGCCACAGGTTGCGGTTTTTCAGTTTGCGCACCACGCCAAACTGTGGGTACTCGTGCCACCCCACGTTGTGCGCTTGGCACCATGCGCCCACCCTCAGGTCGCGTGCATAGGTAAACCCGTTGCCAGTTTCTTGGTGTGCGTGCAGTTGGCGAAAAGGGGCTTCGCTCCAAATGCGGCTCAGCACGTCGGGCAGTTCACCCGTGTGCACTTCAACGCAGCCGCCTTGCAAACGCAGCGCTTCATCGAGGGCTTGCAAGGATTCACGCACAAACTCAAAGTGCTGCAAGGCCGCGTCGGGCTGCAGCCACAGTTCGTGCTCCACCACATAAATGCAGCGCACAGGCCCGCGCTGTGCCGCTTGGGCCAAGGCCGCATGGTCTTGCCAGCGCAGGTCACGCTTGAACCAAACCAGCTCGTAACTCATGAGGTCGTGGCTGATTTATTTTTGCGGCAAGCGTCCGAGCAGTACAACACCTGCGCCCAATTTTTGGCCCAAGCCTTGCGCCATGTCATGTCTCGCCCGCAGGTTTTGCAAGGCTTGCTGGGCAGGCTTTGCTTGTTACCTTTGAAGGTATTTTTCTGAGCCAAGGGGCAGCTCCTCCATCTCGTAGGCGTCGGCCACGTAGGCAGGGCCTTTCATCAACATCACGATCACGCAGCCAATGGCCAGCGTCAGCACCAGTGTCCAGTGCAGCATGACCACGCCGAGCATCACATAAAAAAACTGCTCCACCGCGCGTGCGTTTTGTGTGGCGGTGTCCAGCCCATCCAGCACATATGCACCGGCACTGGCCAGCAGCGGTAGTGCCGTGCCCACGGCCAAAATAATGTGCAACTTTTTCCAAATTTGCCACTCCAAGCCCGCGGGTGAGCGTTGAAAGCCATCGAGTTTTTGGAGGTACTTCATGGGGCGGTGCTCAGTTGGTCGATGGCTTGGGCGAGGGTGAAATCTTTGTGCGTCAGGCCTGCCGCATCATGGGTCCAAATGCGCACCTGTAACTGCGTGTAGCTCGACAGCACTTCGGGGTGGTGGTCTTGGGTTTGGGCGAGTTGGGCGATTTGGTTGAACCGTGCCACTGCCGCCTCGAAGCTAGGCAGCGTCCAGCTTTTGGACAGGCAAGACGTGTGATGCTGTGGGTGCGTGTCTAGCGTCCACCCCGAGAGGGCAGTCATCGCCTGTTGCACGTCTGTGGATTCAATGTGGCGCAAGGTGTTGAGCGTGTGGGCATCCACCGACACGCGCACGCCCAGGGCGCCCGAGCCTTGGCGCACGGGTGACTTGCACAAGCCGATGTCCAGGGCTTCTATTTCGCGGTAGGCCGCGCAGGCATGGACGATGCGCGTGACGAGGCGCTCTTGCGTTTCGTAGTGGCCATCAGCGGCGAGGCGGTCGATCTCGGCCACCAAGGGGTCGTAGTCAAACACATGAGACATGCCGTCTTGCGCGATCAACACCAACGCGGGCGACAACCACAGCGTGAGGTCAAGCATGTGGGCATCGGGCACCACATCATGGGGGCCGTAGGTGCCAATGTTGGCGTTCAGGTGAAGGTCGCGCAGTTCGATACACGCTTTTTGTGAAGTTGGAAGTTGCGTGTTCATGGGGCAGCCACCTCCACCATGATTTCGTTGCGCCTGAACATGGGCAGCGTCCAAGGTGGGTCATAGCGCGACAGCTGGGGTGTGCCCACCACTTTCAGAGACTGTTGCTTGGCCCAAGCCAAGGTCTCGTCGGTTTTTTCTTGCACCCGCGCCACAGTGTTGAAGCCCGAGTAACGGTGCACCAACATGTATTTGCTCGGCAACTCGTGCAATGTCACGGCGCTGTTGTTGGGCTTTGGGATGATGGCCAAGGTGTATTGGCTGGGCATCACAAAGTGAACGCGCCATGCTTGAGCACCGGCCATGTTCGCTGTTTGCGGCTCAAGTGTGACGGGCGCTGTCATGGCAATTTTCGAAGACTGGGGCTCCACGGTCACAGGGGCGGTCATGGCAATCTTGGCGGCTTGATTGGCGCTAGGTTGCGCATTGGGTTCTGAGCCTGCCGCCATATTGTTGCCAAAGATGTAATCGGCAATCAAGCGAAAGCCCTTGCTGGATGCTGCATCCATGTCGCCCTCGACGATGGTTTGGGCAATCAAGACGGGCGCGTAATGGCGCAGTTCAAAGGGGGCTTGCGACATGCGCACGTCGTAACGGGGTTCTTCAATCGCCATGGCCGACTCCATTCCTAAAAACCCGCCCAGCACGGCGAGGAGTGTGTGTGTTTTCAAACGCATGACTGCAATTGCTCCAGCGTGACAAATTCAAGGGCTTTAGTGTGCGTGCATTCCAGCACCACAGTCGGGGCCACGCCTGCGTCAAAAGCCTCTTGCCAGCGGCGGGCACACAAGCACCAGCGGTCTCCGGCTTTGAGGCCCGCAAAGCGGTGTTCTGGGCGCGGGGTGATTAGATCGTTGCCGCGTTGCAGCGAGAAATCAAGAAACGCTTGCGTAACTTTGGCGCACACCACATGGCTGCCTTGATCGTTCTCGTCCGTGTTGCAGCAGCCGTCGCGGTAGTAGCCCGTGAGCGGGTCGTAAGAGCAGGGCACCAGGGCCGTGCCTAAAACGTTACGTGCTTCGGTGGTCATGGTCAGTCTTTCGTTCGGGGCATGTTATTTTTCATTTTAGAAATGCATTCCAACCTTTGGTTGGCAATGGCTATCGCAAGGCTCTAGGATCGCTGCTGTTTTAAAAGCGCTCAAGAAACGGACATCGCGTGGCAGAGGATTTAAAAATGGTGTTGCTCATAGGCAGTGCACCCGACGCCGTGCAGGCCAAAGATTGGGACCTGTCGCTCTTTGCTCAGCGTGTGGCCATCAACAACGCATGGCAGATTACACCTGACTGGGACTATTTGGTGTACCCCGAAGACTTTGCGTCTGAGCGTTTGCCGCCCACGCCTTTGAAGCCTTCGCAACAACGGATTGCTGCTGCCGAATTTGTGCCGCAGCAAAACAGCTTTGGCGGGTTTGTGTATGCGGGCGGCACCATGGCTTTTACGGCGGGCTATTGGGCTTTGGGCGCTTTGAAGCCCGACCTGATGGCGTTCTTCGGATGCGACATGGTTTACGGGGCAGCCTTGGGCGAAAGCAGTCACTTTTATGGCCAAGGTACGCCGGACCCTTTGCGGGTGGATGTGACCTTGCAGTCGCTCGAGGCCAAGTCGGCGCGTTTCATGGCGTTGGCACTGGCGAATGACTGTGCGGTGGTGAATTTGTCTGAGTTGCCTGAATCGCGTTTGTTGTTTCCGCGTGCGGCGAGGCGTGATTTGGCAACGCCTGACTTGTGTCAACAGCTGATGCAAGCGCAACGCGCGTTAATCGACCCAGCAGCAGTTGCACGCGCCTTGCAGGCCGAGCAAGACTTGGGCTACATGGTGGCGTCGGGGCGTTATTGGGAGCACACGGATGAGTTTGATAAAACCAAACTCAGTGACATCGATCATCTATGGTTGAAGGCATTGCGGACGGCTTAGGTTGCGCTTTCGCGCTAGTTATGGGCTACACGCCTTCGCTCAGATCAATTCCCTCATGCGCCGCAATTTTCTCTAAAGCGTTTTCAAACAGTGAACGTGCAGAGCCTGAAATTGACCGCAGATAGGCGTGCAAGTGGGCGTCTTCTGCGTTGCGGTTCAAACATTCTTGGCTGTATTCCTCAAAGCTGGCGAGTTGGGCAATCAGCTCGGCCACATGGCGTGGGCACTCGCACAGCACATTGGTTGAAATGCCAGCCACGCGGCTCAGGGTGGCGTCTGAATACTTGCGAGCCGCAATGACCGATCCCGTGGTACCAAACTCTTGCGCACGCGCAGAGTCGACAAACAACACCGATTGCAGCAACTCGGCCAGTTCGATGTCCGAGATGGGTTCGCGCCGCACGATGAGGCCCGAAAATTTCATGGCTTGCACCACGGCCTCGGGCGCAAAGTTGTACACCACGATGGTTTGTGCGAATTGGTGTTTGGCCACCAGCGCCGCAATGTCGGCGTGCACCGTGGTTTGCAAGGTGTTGACCTTGACCAACAACACCTGTGGCTGCTGTGGCAATTGAGCGTCGGCAGCAGTGGCCAGGTCGATCAACACGTCGGTGACTTTGATTTGGTTTTGCTTCAAGCCTGCGACAAACTTTTTGGACTCGATGCGATTGGCCATGCTCAGGCCCACCACCGCCAGCGACACGGGCTGACCCGGTACTGCCAAGGTTTGGGGTGTGTTGTGCGGCAGGTTGCTGATGCGGCGCAGTTGCCCCAGGTCGAGGTTGGCAATGGTGCTGATGGCATGGCCGTTTTGCGACAACTGTTTGAGTAAAAGCGCCTTGGAAACATCGTGTTCGGCGAACAAGCGTTGCTTGCCTTCGGTCTTGACGGGGCTGAACGCGCCATAGCGGGTTTCCCAAATGCGCAAGGTGGACACGGGGATGCCCGTGGTTTTAGACACCGCACCAATGCGGTACAGGGCGGTCGAGGGAAGGACAGTGGTGTTCAAAATGAGGTTATTGAGTAGGAATTGCGTAGATTATGTGTCGATAAATAGTGATTTTGAAATTAATTTAGCTATTGCGTAGATTAATAGGTCAAAATTCTACGCAACAGGAGTTTGAATCATGATTTCCAAGAGAACCATCAACGCCATTGAGGTGTGTGTCTACTTAGCGGGTCAACGCCACGCAGGCTATGTCACGACCACCGAGTTGTCGCCCAGACTCGACTTGTCGATCTCCTACCTCGAGAACATCCTCAAGCCGCTCAAGGCACACAACATCGTGGGGGCCATGAAAGGTCCGGGCGGCGGCTACATGATTTTGGGCGACACCTCGCTGATTTCCATATGGGACATCGCTTCGGTGTTTGAATGCACTTTGGGTGCCCCGTCTTCTGTGCCCGCCGAGGCGACAGACGACCTGCATGAAGACAAATCAACGCCTGCCAGCTATGAAATCGGCTTAGAGCAAATCGTCAAAGCCACACTCAGCAACTTCACCTTGGCCGATTTTGTGGATGAGTCGCGTGACGAAGAAGCGCGCTCGTTTGTGCAAACCATGGGCCGCTTCAAGTTCAAACCCATGGTGGCACCTCTCATGCCCAAGGCACCCAACTCGGTGTTTCAGCTCTCCATGATGATGGCCTGAAGATTCCCATTCAGACGGTCAAGCACATCATGCAACTCAGCTCTAGCCAACGTCTTGCCAACTTGAGCCCCGGTGATGTGTCTGCCGTGATTCAGATGGCGTGGGAAGACCGCACCACCTTTGAAACGATTTACGAGCGCATGGGCTTGAGCGAATCCGAGGTGATTCGCCTCATGCGTGCCGAGCTCAATCCCAGCTCATTTCGGCTCTGGCGCATGCGCATGAAGGGTCGGACCACCAAGCACCGTGCGCTGCGAAGCCCTGACATGAAGTTTGACGACCACGCCATTGCCGACCACCGACGCGCCAACTGTTAAATCCTGAAAGTCCTCTATGAGCGAAGACCCAAGGTGCTGCGGCACCGGAACCTGCATCATCAATGCTGACGGCTTGTGCTGGTGTGGCCAGCGCTGGGATGGCGAAAAAATGTGCTTCCCAAAGTCAGATGCTGTGACTGCTGCGCATGCCACCGGGCCCCAAGCGCCATCTGCGCCAGAGGCGACAAGCGCCTCAGCCGATCACAAGACTTGAGCCGCCACCCACTGCCCACCATGTCTTTTGCCCACGCACTCAGAACCTTGGCGCTCAATGCCATTGGAGAACGTGTGCGTGCCATCACAGGTTCGACGGCTTCGCTGGCCGACTTCGCCACACCGCAGGGCGATGCCGGTTTGTTTGGCCCAGAGTCTGTGGCGTGGCAGGTGCATGCCAACTTCACCGCCATGATGGTGGGCGGCTTGTCGTCGCTCATCGTGCAGTCTTTGCATCCCCGTGCCTTGGCTGCGGTGTGGGACCACTCGGACTTTCGCCACAAGCTCAAAGAGCGCTTGGGGCGCACGGCTTACTTTGTTGCGGCCACTACCTATGGCAGCGAAGCCTTGGCGCTCAATGTCATTCGCCGCGTCAACACCATCCACGCCAACATCCGTGGCACCGATCTGCAAGGCCGACCCTATGTGGCCAATGAGCCCGAGTTGATTCGCTGGGTGCACTTGGTCGAGGTCACTTCGTTTTTGGCGGCTTACCAACACTTGGCCAAAGAACCGTTGTCGCCACCAGCCTGTGACCAGTACATCGCAGAGATGGCCCGAATCGGGCACTTGTTGGGCGCGGTTGATTTGCCATTGACCTATGCCGCCACGCAGGCCGAGTTGTTGGGCTTTGCCGATGTGCTGCGCTTTGATGCGCGGGCGCAAGAGATTTTGCAAGTCATTCAGGCCTACCCTGTGGACGTGTGGGACAAACCTTGGATGGCGCTGATTTTGCAAAGCGCCTTTGATGTCATGCCTCCGTGGGTGCTGGCACTGTTGCGTCAGCCGTCTGTGTGTGCTGTGAAAAAACAAGCTACGCGCTTGGCGGTGCAGTTGTCGGGTGAGCCGGTGCAATGGATGCTCAACCAACAAGGTGTGTCCGCCATTGCACGCCAACGTGTGCGGGGAGGTGTAAGCCATGCTTGATGTCGCGCTCTTTGTGCAAGACGACATGCTGGCGGATCAGCTGCGCCACACACTCGAGAGCATGGGGGCGAGGGTGGCGCGCTACGACGTGTTGTCGAACGATGCAACGCTCTGGCGTTCGCGCCATTTGGACCTGATGGTCGCCCATCTCACCCCCGCAGTGATGAACTTGACCAGCAGCTTCATGCTTCAAACATGTGCAGCGCAGCGTGTGGCAAGCCTAGCGCTTGTGCCAGATCAACACATGGCATTTGCCCCCGATTTGTTGGACTTAGGTTTTGACCGATGTCTGCCTGTGTCATGGGATGGGGCGATTTTTTGTGCGGAAGTTCGCGCATTGACGCGACGTCGCCAAGGCATGACCGCGTCGGTGTGTCATTACGGCGCGTTGAGTTTCAACCACGCGACGCAGCAAGCGTGCATCTCGGGTGTGGCCTTAGATTTAACGCCGCGCGAGGCGCAGGTGTTAGATATTTTGCTCAAGCGGGTAGGGCAAATCATTCCCAAAGAGCGCTTGATTCAAGACATCGCGCCGGACAATATGACCTTGAACACCACCGCCGCTGAGGTTTATATACATCGGCTGCGTAAAAAAATCAGCCATGACCTACTCCCGGTTCGCAACATCAAGCGCTGCGGCTACTTGCTGCCGCGCTATGTGGACCCTAGCGACAGCAGCTTCTGTCAAGCTGCGGTGTCAAAACCTTCTGTGGATTCAGTTTGGCCTCGGTATCAGCTTGTAGGCAACCATCTTGCCATTTGAGTTGACCTTGGCCACCACCATGTCTCCCGAGGCGATGTTCTCGCCCATGAACTCGTAAATATTCACATGGTGGGTCACCAAAATCAGAGCTTGTTTGCCTTTGGTTTTGAGTTGGGTGGCAATGAATTTCTCCAGCTTTTGGTTTTGGGCTTTGGCTTGCGCCATGTCATCAAAAAATGAAGCCAGAGCAGGCTCAACCTTCACGGGCCCCAACTTCAATAGTTCAGCCGTGTCTTTGCATCGGCACCAGGCACGGGTGTGCACGTTGGCAGTTTGCACGCCTTGTTTTTTGAGCCAGTTGCCGACCGCCACCGCTTGTTTGCGCCCTTCGTCGCTGAGGTTGCGTTGGGTTTTGCAGTCATCCAAGGTGTAGTTGGCAGGGTCACCAATTCCGGGGGCCCGGGTGTGGCGCATCAGCAAAACATAATCTGAGGATTGCAGTTGGTCTGACAGTTCGCTGGCCTGAGCGGTGGTGCTGGCGATCGCGGATGCCATGATGCCTACCAAGACGCCAGCCTTCAAACAATCTTTGAAGCAAGCCATTGAGTTAGCCAACACACGGTGCACAATTTTTTGAAAGCCCACGATGTCAAGCCCTCTTCGTGAAGGACAGCGTGACATCGCCCAGATGGATGCCCAGTTTGGTCATGCGTGCTTTGTTGAGCATGACGCGGTCGTTCATCAAATACATCCAGTCATCCATTTGCACATTCAACACAGTGCCGTCTACAGGCAGGGCCAGCGTGTAGCGCCAGTTGAACGCATTGCCTTTGGTTTGGCCTTCGGCCACGCCCACCACATCGCCAGCGGTGCCGACATAAGCGCCATTGCCTTTATCGGTGAGTTTCCAAATGCGTTTTTCTTTGGTGCCGTCTGAGTAGACAAAGTCCTCGTCCAAGATGCCTTGGTCGTTTTGCCATTGGCATTTCATCTCGACGGTGAAACGCTTGACCACTTTGCCGTTGCGGTCGGTGAAGATGCCCCATGCATCCACCACGCCATTGAAGTAGGTGCGCAAATCGAGCACGGGTTTTTGACTGGCGTAATCGTCGACCGTGGGGCTGGCACAGCCGCTGAGTCCTGCGAGGGCGGTGGTGGCCATACCACTGAGTAAAAGCGTGCGACGGTTGATCATGAAATACCTTTGGGTGGTGTGAAAAAGTGCTTGGCCGCGTAGACCAAAACGGGAAGTGCAAAGCCCCAAGTGATGGCCAAAACACCTAAGTGAACAGCGGTGTTGTCAAATGACGCGGCGCCTAGTTGTGCACCAGCATAGTAGGTGAGCGGGCCAAACACCAACCCCGCCGCCGCTGATAACCAGAGGGTGTGGTTTTGTAAAAACGCCAAGGAGGTGTTCAAGGTCATGGCAAACAAAGCCCACAACAGCCACAGCCAAAACGGGCTCAAGGGGCCAAGGGCCCAGCCGTAAAAACCAATGACCGATGTCATTTGCAGCAGTGTGTCAGCCGCCATACCGACGACCAGAGCCAGCACAGCCAACTTGGTCTCTTGGCCCGGCTGGTGGACAAACCGCAGATGCAGCCCCGCCAGCACCAAGCCATACAGCAAGGCTGGTATTTCAAAGCCGCGCCCAACCCCCGCGATGCAAGCCCACCAGGCAGTTTGAAAACCCAGCATATTCAAAAACAAACGCATGGCACATTCTAGAAATTCAAGCCGACCTTGGGGCTGCGGTGGTCATTCAAGGTGTCCGCTCGTACCACCCTTTGCTGCGGTTCACCACATGCACCACCAGCAACATGACAGGTACCTCAATCAGCACGCCCACCACCGTGGCCAGTGCAGCGCCGGACTCAAAACCAAACAAGCTGATGGCTGCCGCCACCGCTAGCTCGAAGAAATTAGACGCACCAATCAAGGCCGAAGGGCAGGCCACGCTGTGTGATTCGCCTACCGCGCGGTTCAGGTAGTAAGCCAAAGCTGAGTTGAACAACACTTGGATGAGGATGGGCACCGCCAACAAAGCAATGACCATCGGCTGCTTCAAAATCGCCTCGCCTTGAAACGCAAACAACAACACCAGCGTTGCAAGGAGTGCCGCGATAGACCATGGGCCAATGCGTGCCATGACAGCATCAAACTTGTCTGCGCCTTGGGCCAGCAACGCTTTGCGCCACAACTGCGCCAACACCACCGGAATGACGATGTACAACACCACCGAGGTGATGAGCGTGTCCCACGGCACGATGATGGCCGACAGCCCCAGCAAGAACGCCACCAGCGGCGCAAACGCCACCACCATGATGGCGTCATTCAAGGCCACTTGCGAAAGCGTAAACAAAGGGTGGCCGTTGGTGAGCCGACTCCACACAAACACCATGGCCGTGCAGGGCGCAGCGGCCAACAAAATCAGGCCCGCGATGTAGCTGTCAATTTGGTCAGCAGGCAAGAGTGGCGCAAACAAGTAGCGAATGAAAAACCAGCCCAGCAGCGCCATCGAAAACGGCTTGACCAACCAGTTCACAAACAGCGTGACGCCAATGCCTTTGATGTGCTGGCGCACTTCGTGCAAAGCACCGAAGTCCACCTTCACCAGCATGGGAATGATCATCACCCAAATTAGCAAACCCACGGGCAAGTTGACTTGTGCGTACTCCAAGCTGCCAATGGCTTGAAAAAACTCAGGCTGCCATTGCCCCAGCGCAATGCCAACGACGATGCACAGGGCGACCCAAGCGGTGAGATAGCGTTCAAAGAAATTCATGGGTGGTCCTGGCTGAGTTCTTTGGCCGTATGTTGCAACATGGCTTTTTGCAGCTTGTCGGCGGGCAAGTCCACCAACAGTTGCAAACGCTTTTGAATCAGGTACAGGGTGTGGCGAAACGCTTGCAGGCGGTCTTCGTCTGTGCCTTCTACAGCGGATGGGTCGGCATAGCCCCAGTGCGCGGTGGCGGGCTGGCCCGGCCAGTAGGGGCAGACCTCGCCAGCGGCGTTGTCACACACGGTGATGACCAAATCCATGTGGGGCGCGTCGGGCTTGGCAAAAACGTCCCAGCTTTTGCTGCTGAGGTACGAGGTGTCAATGCCGGCGGACTTCAACACTTGAAGCCCCAGTGGGTTGGGTTGTTGGTTCGCGCGCGGGCTGCTGCCGGCCGAAAACGCTTTGAAGCGTGTGCCACTGGCGCCTGTGGCCATGTGGTTGAGCAAGGCTTCAGACAAGATGCTGCGCGCAGAGTTGTGCGTGCATAAAAAGAGAACGTTCAAAGTGGTCATGCGGTGAATGAGGTCAGAGGTGGTTGGTGGATGTGAATTCGAGGCTTGTCAGCAATCAGCAGCAGCCGCCACTGGGTGCGCAGCACACATCCATGGCTAAGCAAGCGGTGTGCTTGAGAGCTGTGGTCAAGGTCAAGGTATGGCCGTCGCTACTGCCAGCGGTGACGGGGTATTGCGACACCACACCAACTTCGTGCTCAATCTCCACAGGCAAGTCGAGCGAGGGCAGCACATCGCCCGCGATGCGCAAGATGTTGGCGAGCTTGCTGGTTTTTAAACGGTGGTCTACATCGCTGTGTACCCAGACTTGCAGCAGGCAGCTCTCTAGCTGGCGTCGTGTGCCGCCGCAGTCCATGAAGCGCTTGGTCACATGACCCACTTCGGTGATGTGAAAGTGCGGCGCCACCGTTTCGCCATTGGGCAACACGAGGCGCATGCCTTGGTGTGGATGGGCTTCTAACAAACCTAAAAATTCTTCGACGTTCATGGGGTTTCCTTTCGTTCCATCAGCAACAAAATTAGCAACAAGCTTTGGCAGCTTCGGGTACCACGGCACACGATTGGCCTTGGCAACAGTCTTGGGTGAGGTAGGTGAGCAAGTCGTTCATGCGCGCAAACTCAGCGCGGTAAATCAAGTTACGGCCAGAGGCTTCAGCACTGACCAAGCCCGCATGGCTCAGAGCTTTCAGATGAAACGACAAAGCGCTGGGGGCGAGCTGCAACAAAGCGGCCAAGGCGCTGGGGGTGAGTCCCTCGGCACCTGCCACCACCAAGGCACGAAAAGCGCGCAAACGTTGGGCTTGGGCCAGTGCGGCCAAGGCTTCGACTGCTTGTACTTCAGGTATTTGTTGGTTTTTCATATTCCAATAATACTTGAAATATTGAATTGAGCAATCGTCATATTTGTCACAGTTTCGTCACAATGGCTGGCTAAAGTCGTTGCTGTTCTAACCAATTGAAGGAATCACATGAACACGAAACGCACATTCATCAAATCCGTGGCTGCCGCTGCAATGGCAACGTTGGCCATGGGTTCTGCCTTCGCTGCCGATATCACAGGCGCAGGCGCGACCTTTCCATTCCCTATTTACGCCAAGTGGGCTGAAGGCTACAAAGCGGCGACCGGTAACGGCTTGAACTATCAATCCATTGGTTCTTCTGGCGGTATCCGTCAAATCAAAGCCAAGACCGTGACTTTTGGTGCGACTGACGCGCCTATGTCTGGTGAGGATCTTGAAAAAGAAGGCTTGGTTCAGTTTCCAGCCATCATCGGCGGCACCGTGCCTGTCGTGAACTTGGAAGGTTTCAAGCCCGGCGAATTGCGCATTACTGGCCCTGTGTTGGCTGAGATGTTCATGGGCAAGATTGCCAACTGGAATGACCCCAAGATCGCGGCTTTGAACCCAGGTAAAAAATTGCCAGAACAAGCCATCACTGTGGTGCACCGCGCAGACGGTTCTGGTACCACGTTCAACTTTACCGACTACTTGACATCGGTCAGCAAAGACTGGTCTGCCACTGTGGGCAAGGGCGCTGCCGTGAAGTGGCCAGCGGCTTCTTCAGTGGGTGGCAAGGGCAATGAAGGCGTTGCTGCGAACGTGAACCGCGTCAAAGGCTCTTTGGGTTACGTGGAATACGCCTACGTGAAAAAGAACAACATGACTTTCATGCAGTTGCAAAACGCGGATGGCAAGTATGTGGCACCCGATGATTTGACATTTGC
>CANCGU010000024.1 GCA_947377705.1 Comamonadaceae bacterium | reverse complement strand
ACCACCACGTCCATGGCGTGACGCTCTTCGTCCACCACGATGGAGCTGACGTTGGCAGGCGCTAAGGCGCCAATCACGAACTGAGCTGGATCTTCACTCCACAACACGATGTCCACGCGCTCACCTGCGAGCTCAGTGGTCACGGCGTTGACGCGGGTGCCACGCACGCCCACGCAAGTACCGATGGGGTCTACGCGCTTGTCATGGGAAATCACAGCAATCTTGGCGCGTGAACCCGCGTCACGGGCACATGATTTGATTTCCAACATGCCTTGTTCGATTTCTGGCACTTCGTGGCGGAACAACTCCACCATGAACTCAGGCGCAGAACGCGACAAGATGATGGGCGCACCGCGCAAAGTCAAGTCCACATCCATGATCATGGCGCGCACACGGTCACCACTGCGGAAGTTTTCTTTAGGAATCATTTCGCTGCGACGCAGACGGCCTTCAACGCGGCCTGATTCAACGATGAGGTCACCCTTGTCCATGCGCTTGACGGTGCCTACAAAAATCTTGTCGCCGCGTGACATGAAGTCGTTCAAGAGCATTTCACGCTCAGCGTCACGGATTTTCTGCAAAATAACTTGCTTGGCTGCCATGGCACCAATACGGCCAATTGGCAAGGACTCCACACCTTCTTCGATGTATTCACCCTCTTCGACGTCCGCCACGCGTTCGCGAGCGTCCATCAACATTTCTTCGGCTTCTGGGTTTTGCAAACCGGCTTCGTCGGGCACCACCAACCAACGGCGGAAGGTTTCGTACTCGCCCGTGTCACGATCCATCGCAACGCGAATGTCCACATCACCTTCGTACAATTTTTTGGTCGCTTGGGCCAACGCCAACTCAACGGCGCCAAACACCACATCGCGTTCGACGTTTTTCTCGCGCGAGATTGCCTCGACCAACATCAACATTTCGCGGTTCATGATCGGTTACTCCTTCTCTTACCTACGTTCAACGGGGCTTTTTGCCCTTGAAATCCACAATCGGAGCCAGACGTGCCTCTCGTAGCTCGTCCAGCGTGAAACCCAGTGCGTGCACTGGCATTTCGGCTAATCTTTTGGGGCTAACTTTTTGACCGGGCTTGGCCTTGACCTCATCACGCCAAGTGATTTGCCAGCCTGCACCATCGTCGGTGCGCTCCAAGGTGCCACGGAATTTTTTACGGCTCGCCGCCACTTGGCCGGCAGCCGCCGCGCCAATGGGCGCTTTGAGTGTGAGATCCACCTCTTCGCCGACAAAGCGTTCGAAATCGGTTTGATGGCGCAAAGGACGGTCAATGCCGGGCGACGATACCTCTAAACGGGCATATTCAGCGCCATCGACTTCCAACGCAAATTGCAATTGACGTGTGACGCGCTCGCAATCTTCCACATTGATGGGTTGCACTGGCGCGTCGGCCTTCCAAGGCATATCAATCGTGATGCGCAAGAGTCCCCCGGCGGAGCGTTCAATCTCTACCAGGTCGTAACCTAAACCGGTCACGGTTTGTTCTACTGTTTGCTGCAAACTCACGTCGACGAATAGCCTTGATATCAAATGTTCAAAAAACAAACGACCAAAAAAAACGAGCGGTAATTACCCGCCCGTTTGGTCGTGAAGCGCTCATTGTAGCGCCTAAATGCTTGATTATCAAAGGATAAAAGGTATTTTTAGGCTTCGGCCCCTACCAATATCTTCGTATAAGGGGCTTGCGGGTTGTTCAAAATTTGTTCGAACGTCCCAGCCTCGACCACCTTGCCCGCTTGCATGACCATCACATGATGCGCCATAGCGCGGATGACCGACACATCATGTGTGATGAGCAAATAACTCAGCCCCCGCTCCCGCTGGAGCTTTTGCAGCAATTGCAAGACCTGCAACTGCGTGGTGGCGTCCAAAGCGCTGGTTGGCTCATCCAGCACCAAAACTTGCGGCTCAATCACCAAAGCCCTGGCAATGGCCAAGCGTTGGCGCTGGCCACCCGAAAACTCATGCGGATAACGTTGCAACAGTCCAGGAAACTCGGTTTCGGTCAATCCCACCTCTGCCAAAGTCACCAGAATTCGGCGCAAACGGCCCAACTCGTCCAGCTGTGGCGCATGCAGCGTCAAACCCTCTGACACCAGTTCTTGCACATTCATGCGAGGTGACAGCGACGAGAACGGGTCTTGGAACACCACCTGCACTTTGCGACGCAGAGGTAAGTCTTGCGCCGCCTTGCCTTGCCACGCGGCGCCATCAATGGTGAGCGTACCCGCGCTAGGCATCAAACCCAAAGCCGCCAACGCCAAGGTCGTTTTGCCCGAGCCTGACTCGCCAATCACGCCCAAGGTTTGCCCAGCACGCAAATCAAAGCTAGCGGCCTGAACGGCGACAAAGCGATCGCCTTTGAACCAACCTTTCCAGCCTGACCGCCGAATCGGGTAGCTCACCCGCAAGCCCTTGGCTTGCATGACGATGGACGCATTGGCGTTGGCTTCGACCACGTTTCGAGGGGGTTGGCTATTGATCAAGCGTTGTGTGTAAGGGTGCTCCGGATAGGTCAGCACCACGTTGACGGCACCCGACTCCACCACCACACCTTTTTCCATCACTAACACTTGGTCCGCGAAATGGCGCACCGTGTTCAGATCATGCGTGATGAGCAGCACGGCCATGCCAAAGCGCTTTTGTAAATCGTTGAGCAAATCCAAAATTTGCGAACGCAACGACACATCCAACGCGGTGGTCGGTTCATCCGCCACCAACAAGCGCGGACGACAGGCCAACGCCATGGCAATCATCACGCGTTGACGTTGCCCCCCTGAAAGCTGATGCGGGTAGGCGCTGGCCCGGCGCACGGGCTCGGGGATGCCCGTGAGGTTGAGCAACTCCACCGCTTCGTGCCAAGCTTCTGCACGGGTCATGCCGCGCTTGAGCTCTAGCACCTCGGCAATTTGATCGCCCACCATCATCAAAGGGTTCAAAGCCGTCATGGGCTCTTGAAACACAAACGCAATGTCTTGCCCCCGAATGTTGACCAACTGCTGCTCGGTCAGCTTGACCAAGTCATGCGTGTGAGGCGCATCGGTGGCCTCAGGGTGCAAGGTGTCTTCGTCTTGCGCAGTCCACAACACACGACCAGACACGCGCGCGCCTTCGAGCAGTTTGACAAAACTCAGCGCGGTCACACTTTTGCCAGAACCCGACTCGCCCACCAGGGCCAGTTTTTCACCTAGGTCTAAATTGAAGCTAATGCCCTTGACGACATCTTCCGCGTGAAAACCAATGCGCAAATCTCGCACTTGAAGCAAAGGCAGTCTCATGTGCGTGCCTTTCGTGGATCTAGGGCATCGCGCAAGGCGTCCCCCATGAAGGTGAGCAGCATGAGCGTGACGACGAGCACCGCAAAGGTAGACAAAGAAATCCACCAAGCATCGATGTTGTTTTTGCCTTGCGCCAACAGCTCACCCAAGCTGGGTGTCCCAGGTGGGACGCCCAGGCCTAGAAAATCCAACGAGGTCAGTGACAAAATCGCTGCACTCATGCGAAACGGTAAAAACGTGACCACGGGCGTCAAACTGTTGGGCAACACATGACGCCACATGATTTGCGCGTCCGATAAACCCAACGCGCGCGCGGCACGCACATAGTCAAGCTGGCGGTTACGCAAAAACTCGGCCCGCACGTAGTCTGACAAGCCCATCCAACCAAACAAGCCCAACAAAATCAGCAACAACGTGATGCTAGGGTCAAACACGGCCGAGAAGATGATGAGCAAATACAGCTCGGGCATGGCGCTCCAAATCTCGATGAAACGTTGCATGGCCAAATCGGTCTTGCCACCAAAGAAGCCTTGCAATGCCCCCGTGAAGATGCCAATCACTGTGCCAAACAGGGTGAGCGCCAATGCAAACAACACCGAGATGCGAAAACCGTACAACAAGCGCGCCAAGACATCACGACCACGATCGTCTGTGCCAAACCAGTTGTCGAACGAAGGCGGCGCGGGGTTGGGTACTTTGGCGAAGTAGTTGAGCGTGGTGTGGTGATAAGGAATGAGCGGATACAAAGCCCAGTTGCCGGGTTTGTCAAACTGGGCTTGGATGAAAGGGTCGAGGTAGTCGGTCGGCGTGTCGAAGTCCCCACCGAAGGTGGTCTCAGGCTGGTTGTGCACGATGGGCATGTAAAAACTGCCGTTGTAGCGAGCCAGCAAAGGCTTGTCGTTGCACAACACTTCGGCCAGCAAGCTCAAGCCAAAGAAAAACACAAACAACACCAAGCTGTAAAAGCCAAGGCGGTTATGCCTGAACCGCAGCCAAGCACGCTGGGTGGGCGACAAAGAAGCTTCAGTCGAATTTGACACGCGGGTCCACCCATACATAACAAAGGTCGCTGATGAGCTTGGTGACCAAGCCAATTAATGTGAACAAGTACAAAGTCCCCAACACCACGGGGTAATCTCGGCGCATCACGCTTTCATAGCTCAACAACCCCAAGCCATCGAGCGAGAACAAGGTCTCAATCAACAACGAGCCTGTGAAGAATGCACCAATGAAAGCGGCGGGAAAACCTGTGACCAAAGGAATCAACGCATTGCGAAACACATGGTTCCAAATGACACGTCGCTCGGACAAACCTTTGGCGCGTGCCGTCAGAACATATTGCTTGCGAATCTCTTCGAGCATGGCGTTTTTGGTGAGTAGCGTGGTCACCGCAAAAGCGCCCAACACGCTGGATGTGACGGGCAGCACGATGTGCCACAGGTAATCGGTGATACGCGCCCCCCAGGTGAGCTGCTCCCAATTGGCAGAGGTCAATCCCCTGAGCGGAAACCATTGCAACTGGCCACCAAACACCACGAGCAAAGCCACGCCCAGCACAAAACCTGGAATAGCAAACCCTACCAACACCAACAAGCTGGTCACCAAGTCAAAGGTGGATCCTGCACGCACCGCCTTGGCCACGCCCAGCGGCACGGAGATGAGGTAACTCAAAAAGAAAGTCCACAGCCCCAAGCTGATAGAGACCGGCATTTTTTCTTTGACCAACTCCCACACGGTTTTGGGGTAGAAAAAGCTTTTGCCCAAATCAAACACGGCGAATTGTTGGAGCATTTGCCAAAAGCGCTCGGCCGGTGGTTTGTCAAAGCCGTATTGCTGGCGAATTTCTTCAATGCGCGCAGCGTCGACACCTTGGCGGCCGCGGTAACCGGCACCGGCCACCGCAGCGCCCTCGCCCCCGCTATCTCGGCCTTGTAGCTGCGACACCATTTGCTCCACGGGGCCACCGGGTACAAATTGAATCACGACAAACGTCATCAACAAAACCCCCAACAAGGTAGGAATCATCAGCAACAAACGTCTCGCAATATATGAACTCATGGCGCACGCTCCGCTCTCTTCGTTGCCGCCAAAGTGGCTCGGTTATCCAGGGTGGCCCACCATGTGGACGAGGCCCAAGTTTCAGGCTGGTAATAGCGCGGCGTCACGGCGGGCAACTCGAACCGGCCATTGCGCCACGCCACACGATGCACACCACCGTACCAATGCGGCACACTGTAATGGCCATGCCGAAGCACGCGATCTAACGCACGCACGGCGGTGATGAGCTGTGGTCTTGTTTTGGCAGAAATGACATGTTCAAGCAACGCATCGACCGCCGGGTCATGCACGCCCATGAAGTTGCCAGAGCCCTCCGTGCTGGCGGCCTTAGAGCCAAAACGCTCCATCAGTTCCGTGCCTGGCGATTCGCTGCCCACATGGCGGTTGCTGATGATTTCGAAATCAAACACATCAAGCCGCTTTTGCAAAATGGCAAAGTCAATCACTTTGTAGTTCACTTGGAAACCCAGCTTCTCTAAGTTCTTGGTGTAGGGCGTGATGACACGGCCCAAGGCGCCTGAGTTATCTAAGAACTCCACCGTGAAGGGTTCCCCTTTGGCGTTGCGCAAAGCGCCGTCGCGGTAGGTCCAGCCAGCCTCGGCCAACAGGGCTTTGGCACGGCGCAAATGGTCGCGCAAAGTTTCACCTGATTTGGGGTCCAGCGAGGTGCGCGGCGGCAACGGCACGGCCTGCTCAAACACGTCTTTTGAGAGTTTGTCACGCAAGGGGGTCAGCAAGGCCAGCTCTGCAGCGTCGGGCACGCCTGTGGCTTCAAAGTCGCTGGCAACAAAGTAACCACGAACGCGCTGATAAGCGCCATAAAACAACTGGCGATTCATCCACTCGTAATCCATGGCAAGGCCGATGGCCTCGCGCACTCGCGCATCTTTGAATTTGGGCAGGCGGGTGTTGAACAAAAATCCTTGAAAGTCGCCCGCATTGCCGTGCTTGAACTCGCTCTTCATCAATTCACGGTTGACAAACTGTTTGCCCGTGAACCCCCTCGCCCATTCGCGTGCGATGAACGATTGCATCAAGTCAAACTCCCCGGCTTTGAAGCCTTCAAGTTGAGCCGTATTGTCTTTGTAGAGCCGATAGGTGATGCGGTCAAAGTTAAACAGCCCCTTGCGCACGTTCAAGTCACGCGCCCAATAGTTGTTGTCGCGCTCGTAACTCACGTCGCGACCAAACACCACACGGCCTATTTTGTAAGGACCACTGCCAATGGGCGTATCGGTGACAATTTTGTCGAAAGGCTTTGGGGCACCGTTTTCAATGCCCCATTGGCGGCTAAACACAGGCATACCACCCACAATCAGTGGCAACTCAGGGTTCGGCCGCTTGAAGTCAAAACGAACTGTGCGCGCATCAACCACCGTGACAGCGGCCACTTCTGCAAACAGGGTGCGAAATTGCGGCGCGGCTTGTTTGCTGGTGAGTTGTTCGAACGAATATTTCACATCCTCGGCCGTCACGGCGTCGCCAGTGTGAAAGCGTGCTTGGGATCGCAATTTGAAGGTGACCGATCGGCGGTCCGCTGCCACCGCCACATCTTCCGCCAACAGGCCATAGGCAGTGGTGGGCTCGTCCATGGTGCCAGTCAGTAAGGACTCAAACACCAGACCCGTGAGCCCCGGTGCGGCATTGCCTTTGAGTGTGAAAGGGTTGTACTTGTCAAAGCTGGACAAACGCGACGGCGGCACCAACACCAGCTCTCCACCTTTGGGTGCGAGTGGGTTGGCGTAATCGAAGTTTTTGAAATTTGCCGGGTATTTCACGTCTCCAAATTGGGCGTACGCATGTCCCGCCAAAGAGGGGCCAGAACACAAAAATACCAACAAAATGAGAAAGCTACGCATGCGACAATTCTGCAAGATTTTTTTGGAGTGATTCACATGAGTACAAAAACTGGTTTCCTGTCTGGCAAAAAACTTCTGATCACGGGCGTGTTGTCCAACCGATCTATCGCTTATGGCATCGCCAAAGCTTGCTACGACCAAGGTGCCGAGTTGGCTTTTAGCTATGTGGGTGAACGTTTCAAGGACCGTATCACAGAGTTTGCCGCAGACTTCAACTCCAAACTGATTTTTGACTGCGATGTGGGCAGTGATGAGCAAATCACACACATGTTCAAAGACCTGTCGACCCACTGGCCCACATTTGACGGCTTTGTGCACAGCATTGGCTACGCCCCACGCGAAGCCATCGCGGGTGATTTTCTAGAGGGCTTGTCACGCGAAGGCTTCCAAATCGCACACGACATCAGCGCTTACAGCTTCCCAGCAATGACCAAGGCAGCTCTCCCTTACTTGAATGACAAGTCAGCGGTGCTGACCTTGTCGTATTTAGGGGCCATCCGTACCGTGCCGAATTACAACACCATGGGTTTGGCCAAAGCCTCACTCGAAGCCTCGGTCCGCTATTTGGCCGAATCTTTGGGTGCCAAAGGCCGCCATCTGCGCGCCAACGGCATCAGTGCTGGCCCCATCAAAACCTTGGCGGCTAGCGGCATCAAGGGCTTTGGCAAGATTTTGAGCGTGGTCGCTGAAGCATCGCCCATCCGTCGCAACGTGACCATCGAAGACGTGGGCAACGTGGCGGCATTCTTGATGAGCGATTTGGCGGCAGGCGTCACGGCTGAGATCACCTATGTGGACGGTGGATTTAGCCAAGTGGTGGGCGGCATTGCTGAGCCGGCTGAGGCTTGATCAACACGTCACCAAGAAAAAAGGAGCGCTAAGCGCTCCTTTTTTTATGCTTTCACGCAGTCAGCGTAATAACGTTTCACACCATCTTCACCCACTACTTCAACCAAGCCATGGATGTCGGTTTCAAAACCAGGACATTGCAAGTTGAATTCGCGGGCGAACTTGAGGTAGTCCACGATCTTCTTATTGAACACTTCGCCTGGAATGAGCAAGGGAATACCGGGTGGGTACGGTGTCACCAAGCTGGTGGTAATGCGGCCAAGCAAATCGTCCACAGGCACACGCTCGGTGTTGCGGTGCGCGATTTGTGCATAGGCGTCGCTAGGCTTCATGGCCGGCGTCAAATCACTCAAGTACATCTCGGTGGTCAAACGGGCAATGTCGTACTTAGCGTAAAGCGTGTGGACGTGCTGGCACAAGTCGCGCAAGCCCATGCGCTCGTAGGCGCGGTGCTTTTGGCAGAACTCGGGCAGGATGCGCCACATGGGTTGGTTGCGGTCGTAGTCGTCTTTGAACTGCTGCAAAGCGGTCAACAACGAGTTCCAACGGCCCTTGGTGATACCGATGGTGAACATGATGAAGAAGCTGTACAAACCTGTCTTCTCCACAATCACGCCATGCTCAGCCAAGAACTTGGTAACGATGCTGGCGGGAATACCTGTTTTGTCGAACTTGCCGTTCAAATCTAAACCGGGCGTGACGATGGTGGCCTTGATGGGGTCCAACATGTTGAAACCATCAGCCAAATTGCCAAAGCCATGCCACTTGGATGACTTGCCTTTGCCTTTGATGATCCAGCTCTCTGCACGGCCAATGCCGTCGTCGACCAGTTCGTCGGGGCCCCAGACCTTGAACCACCAGTCTTTGCCGTACTCGTCGTCCACCTTGCGCATGGCGCGGCGGAAGTCCAACGCTTCGGCAATGCTCTCCTCCACCAAGGCCGTGCCACCGGGCGGCTCCATCATGGCGGCCGCTACGTCACAGCTGGCAATGATGCTGTACTGTGGGCTGGTGCTGGTGTGCATCAAATACGCCTCGTTGAACAGGTGACGGTCCAACTTGGTTTTTTGCGAATCTTGCACCAGCACATGACTGGCTTGGCTGATACCGGCCAACAACTTGTGAATCGATTGCGTGGCGTACACCACCGAATGCATGGGTCGCTCACGCTTCTTGCCCATGGCGTGGTAGGTGCCATAAAACGGGTTAAACGCAGCATGCGGCAACCATGCTTCATCGAAGTGCAAGTTGGCGACATAGCCGTCGAGCATTTTCTTGATGGTTTCGGTGTTGTACAGCACACCGTCATACGTGGACTGCGTGAGGGTCAGCACACGAGGCTTGACCTTCTTCGCATCCACCCCTTTGAGCAAGGGATTGGCCTTGATCTTGGCTTGAATGTTGGCTGGCTCAAACTCGCTTTGTGGAATCGGGCCAATGATGCCGTAGTGGTTGCGTGTGGGCTTCAAGAACACGGGCACAGCGCCCGTCATGATGATGGCATGCAACACCGACTTGTGGCAGTTACGGTCCACCACCACCACATCATCAGGGGCCACCGTATGATGCCAAACGATTTTGTTAGAGGTGCTGGTGCCGTTGGTCACGAAGAAGCAATGATCGGCGTTGAAGATGCGGGCCGCATTGCGCTCGCTCTCGCCAATCGCACCGTTGTGGTCCAACAGCTGACCCAGCTCTTCCACCGCGTTACACACGTCTGCGCGCAGCATGTTTTCACCGTAAAACTGGTGGTACATCTGTCCCACAGGGCTCTTCAAAAATGCCACGCCACCCGAGTGACCTGGGCAATGCCATGAGTACGAGCCATCTTCGGCGTAATCGAGCAAGGCTTTGAAGAATGGCGGCTGCACGCTTTCCAAGTAACTCTTGGCTTCACGGATGATGTGACGCGCCACGAACTCAGGCGTGTCCTCAAACATGTGAATAAAACCATGCAACTCACGCAAGATGTCGTTGGGCAAGTGACGCGAGGTTTTGGTTTCGCCGTACACATAAATCGGCACGTCTGCGTTCTTGCGGCGCACTTCTTCGATGAAGTTACGCAGGTTCAACACGGCAGGGTCTAAGTCGGGACCCTGTGTAAATTCTTCGTCATCAATCGACAAAATGAACGCGCTGGCGCGTGATTGCTGCTGCGCAAATTGGCTCAGATCACCGTAACTGGTCGCCCCCATGACCTCATAGCCCTCGCCTTCAATCGCGTCGGCCAAGGCACGGATGCCCAAGCCTGAGGTATTTTCAGAACGAAAATCCTCGTCAATGATGACAATGGGGAAGCGAAATTTCATGCGGGACTCCGAGCGTTTCAAGCTTGAAAAAAACAATAGCGCCGAAGTGTACTCGCCCACTGTTACAATAGTTGGCTTCGGAGCGATGGATGAGTGGTTTAAGTCGCACGCCTGGAAAGCGTGTGTGGGTTAATAGCCCACCGAGGGTTCGAATCCCTCTTGCTCCGCCACCACAAAAGTAAAAAAGCGCCTTTCACGGCGCTTTTTTCATAGCGGCTTTGCCCTTCTGCGAATGTCTTAGCTGCTGCTCTCTTGTGCTTTTTTGATCACGTTTTTAGCATCTGCATTGCTGTTTGCCGCGGCAGAACTGATGGGATTTTGAATCACCAAACCGAGCAAGCGCGCGCCGTGCTCGACGGCAATCGAACCATAAGAAATATCGCCCTGAACAATGGAATCTTTGTGAAACTCCACACGTTCGGCTGCATAAATATTACCTTCCACCTTACCCGCCACCATCACGCGGTGCGCAGTAATGTCCCCAGAGACTTCACCCGTTTTACCGATCGCCACGGTGACTTTGTTGTCTTTGGTCGTTTCGATATTACCGACCACTTTGCCATCGATACGGACACTGTCCAGCAGTACCAAACGGCCATAAATCTGGGTCGTGCGGCCAATGATGGTGTCAAAGCGCTCTTGCGAAGGCGACAACGATTTGTCTTTGAGTTTTTCAAACATGGCAGGCCTTTTTGAGGATCAGTTCACTCACTGAGCGCTGGTAACAGTTGCGGTTTGCAACAACATTTGTGTAGGGTTTAACACACGGTCATTGCGCATCACTTCGTAATGCAGGTGCGGCCCAGTAGAACGCCCCGTGTTGCCCAGTTGTGCAATGGTTTCACCACGCTGCACTTTTTGGCCTACCTCGACCATGCGCTTGTTCAAGTGCGCATAGCGGGTTGTAAAACCTTCAATGTGACTGACCTCCACCACATTGCCATAGGAAGCGTCCCACGCTGAACGTGTCACTGTGCCCGCCGCGGTCGCCACGATGGGTGAACCCACCTCAGACACAAAGTCCAAGCCTTCGTGCATGGCCAACTGACCCGTGAACGGATCATTACGAATACCAAACCCACTGGTCACGCGAAAGTCTTTGCCCATCGGAATGCCTGTGGGCAGGGCGTGCAGCCAGCTGAGCTGAGCTGACCAGTTTTGGGTCAAATTCTTCACCGCGACTTGGGTTTGACTAAACTCATCCATCGCAGATGCAAAATCTTGACTCAAATCACGCGACGGCGTGCTTTGAAAACGAGGCGCTACCCAAGGTCCGCCCTTTGCATCGTCTTTTTTGTTGTACTTATCGCGCAAATTGGTGGGTGTGGCCACTTCCATGAAGCGATTTTTCAGAGTTTCAAGCTGACGAATTTCTTGGACGGTGGTGTTTAGTGTTTGGCGCAGGTTATCCAAACGTTCGCGATACACCGCCTCAACTTTTTGTTGTTCAGCCTCGGTGGTCACCCCGCCCAAGCTGCGAGCCAACCCAGGACTCATCTCGATGGCAATACGAAATCCAACGAAGTGCAACAACACACCAAAAGCCACCAATACAAACGCAGAGGCGCAGACAGCTACCAACACCTTTTGTGATGTGATAGAAATGGTCCGCACCGAGGCGGTGGGCCCAGACACCCACATCAATTGCATAGACTTACTCCGGAAAACTGATCAGCTTGAATGTGAGGCGTCTCACACATAAGCGAGGAATTGTAGGGAGTTCTCCCCCTTCAAGTCACTTAATCTTTCAATTATGTCATCAATAATTATAAAGAATTCATATTTTGCAAACGTTACTTCTATTGAGGTGAATTCAGCTCAATAAATAGACTTCACAATGTGCCCCATGATGAAAGATACATCCTTGCAAATCCCCTGGTTGGAGGCTGACACCCCACTACCGCCGCCTGAATCTGCTCAAAATTTAGGCACATCATTAGCGGGTTTGGTCGCCGCCGGAGGGGGCTTGTCTGTCTCGCGCTTGCGCGGGGCGTATCAACAGGGCATTTTTCCTTGGTACAGCCAAGGGCAACCTGTTCTATGGTGGTCTCCCGATCCGCGGATGGTGCTTCACACCCGGGAATTCAAGCTGCACAGGTCCTTGAAGAAAACTTTAAAAAGCTTCATAACCGACCCCAAATGCGAAATTCGTTTTGATCATCGCTTTAGCGATGTCATTCGTCATTGTGCAAACAGTCCTCGGCAAGGCCAGCCTGGCACTTGGATCGTGGCTGAGATGATTTCAGCCTACGAAGCCCTGCACCTCGCAGGGCTGGCGCACAGCATCGAAACTTGGGTGGATGGCGAATTGGTCGGAGGTTTGTATTGTGTAGCGATCGGCAACGCCGTCTTTGGTGAGTCTATGTTTTCGCACCAAACGGATGCATCGAAAATTGCGCTCGCGGCGTTGGTCGCTTTTTCACGGGCCCACCAAATTTCATGGATTGATTGCCAGCAAAATACCAAACACTTGGCCTCGTTGGGCGCTAGAGAAATGCCAAGGTCTAAATTTCTTCAAACCATCCGCGAAACAAACCTCAAAGTCATGCATGCTTGGCATTTCGATAGGTCGTATTGGGATTGGGTGGTTGCTGAAAAAGGAATGCTGTGACAAACCATCAAGATTTACCGCTGCACGCCGTGCAGTTTTATGCAACAGCGCCCTACCCTTGCAGCTATTTAGCCGACCGAAGCGCACGCTCACAGGTTGCAACCCCAAGCCACATGATCAACAACGAAGCGTATGCAAACTTGGTACACCAAGGTTTTCGGCGCAGCGGTTTATTCACTTACCGCCCCTACTGCGACAACTGCAAAGCATGCATCGCATTGCGAGTGGACGCCTCCTCTTACAAACCCACACGCAGCCAGCGCCGAGCATGGTCACGCCACCAAAATCTGCAAGTTCGTGTGTTGGGACTCGGCTTCGACTCTGAACATTACGCGCTGTACTTGCGCTATCAAACCCTGCGTCACGCAGGAGGCGGAATGGACGAAGACAGCACAGAGCAATACACGCAGTTTTTGCTGCAAAGTCGGGTCAATACCCGATTGATTGAGTTTCGCGAGCCCAGCGAGGATCATCCGCAGGGCATCCTGAAAATGGTGTCGGTGGTGGATGTGCTCAACGATGGCCTGTCCGCGGTTTACACTTTTTACGAACCCGAACCACACACCAGCTACGGCACTTACAACGTGATGTGGCAAATTGAACAGGCGCGGAAACTGGAAATGCCCTACGCTTATTTAGGCTACTGGATTCAAGATAGCCAAAAGATGCGATACAAAGCCGATTTCCTGCCCCATCAACGCTTAATCGATGGAAAGTGGATTGATTTTTGATTTCACATGATAAAATGAGACATGCGTAAATCTACTGTGCCTGCCACGCCAAACATCCAAGTCATTGAGCGAATGTTCACGCTCATTGACGTACTGGCTTCGCGCGAAGAAGCCATTTCGCTGAAGGAAATCAGTGAGCGCACAGGCCTGCACCCCTCCACGACACACCGCATTCTGAATGACTTGGCGGTCGGTCGCTTTGTCGACCGCCCCGAAGCAGGCAGCTACAGATTAGGTATGCGCTTGCTGGAATTAGGCAATTTGGTGAAGGGCCGCCTCAACGTTCGCGATGTGGCATTCCAACCCATGCGTGAATTACATAAACTGATTCAACAACCTGTGAATTTAAGCGTTCGACAGGGTGATGAAATTGTGTATGTAGAACGGGCCTTCAGCGAACGCTCGGGCATGCAAGTGGTTCGCGCTATTGGCGGTCGGGCACCACTTCATCTCACATCTGTCGGCAAGTTATTTTTAGCCATGGATGACGCACAACGTGTACGCGCTTATGCAACCCGCACGGGCCTTTCCGGTCAAACACGCAACAGCATCACCCAGCTTCCCATCTTAGAGCGCGAACTGTCAAAGGCCAGACAATACGGCGTTGCACGAGACAATGAAGAACTAGAACTAGGTGTACGCTGCATGGCATCAGGCATCTACGATGACCAGGGAAAATTAGTGGCGGGCTTGTCCATTTCAGCCCCTGCAGATCGCTTAGATGAAAGTTGGCTTCCCAAGCTACAAGCCACAACGCAAGCGATTTCTCACGCACTCGGTTACAAAGACGTGCAAAACACTTGAAGCCATCATGAAAAAAGCCAGCGATTGCTGGCTTTTTTCATGAATATTTCATATGTCAGGTTTGAGGGCGCGAACCGTGGTTGTTTTCAACCCATTTGCGAACACGTTCGGCGTCAGCAATACGGCTTAGCTTGCCAGCTGAATCCAAAAACACCATGATCAACTTGCGGCCAGACACTTTGGCCTGCATCACCAAGCATTGACCCGCTTCAGAGATGTAGCCGGTCTTTTGCAAACCAATATCCCAATTTGGGTTTTTCACCAAACGGTTGGTGGTGTTGTATTGCAAGGTGCGGTTACCCACTTCCACTTTGTAGCTAGGCGATGTCGACAACTCACGCAAGGTGGCGTCGTGATAGGCGTTACCCACCAGCGTTGCCAAGTCTTTGGCACTTGATTGATTCTTGCTGGACAGGCCTGTTGGCTCAACATAGCGTGTGTCACGCATTCCCAATTGGGCAGCCTTGGCATTCATCAAGCCAACAAAAGAAGACATGCCGCCTGGGTAGGTACGCCCTAAAGCATGGGCCGCACGGTTTTCACTGGCCATCAAAGCCAAATGTAGCAATTCACCGCGGGTCAATGTGGCGCCCACGCGCAAACGTGAACTGCTGCCTTTTTCGGTGTCCACGTCATCTTGCGTGATCGTGATGGACTCATCCATGGGCAACTGGGCCTCGCTGATGATCACACCGGTCATCAACTTTGTGATGGAGGCGATGGGCAGCACAGCTTGGTCATTTTTGCTGAGCAAAACCTCGTGCGTGTCTTGATCGATGACATAGGCCACGCTGGACTTCAAATCCAAAATGTCATTGGTTGTAGCGTGTAGACCGGCTTTTTGGCCAAAGGAAGGAACTGCAGGCGCTGCCTTGATCACTTGACGACGCACATGCGTCTTCACCACAGTGGGCTTGGACTTTTGGACGGTTGGCTTTTTTGGATTCGTCATCGCTTGAGCGTGCATGGTGCACAGCGATGTCAACAATCCGAGTGAAGTGGCAATTAGCAGTCGTTTCAAGTTGGGGTCCTTTGGCTTGAAATACATATTTGTGAACAGTTTACCAAGAAAAGTCACGCAAGATCAAGGACTTGCGTGACTTATTTAACAAAATTGATGCACCGCATCAATTCTTGAGATTTACCCTTGCGCCGCAACCCGATCTGATTTGCTTTGCAGCTTATTCAATGCACTCAAATAAGCTTTGGCAGAGGCCACCACAATGTCTGGATCTGACCCCACACCGTTCACCACACGACCACTGTTTTGCAGACGCACGGTCACTTCTCCTTGGCTCTCGGTCGAACCACTGATCGCATTGACAGAATACAGCACCATTTCAGCGCCACTCTTGACGTGCGATTCAATCGCCTTCAAAGACGCGTCGACTGGACCATTGCCATCTGAGTCACCCTTGACTTCTTTGCCCGCCACCGTGAACACCACGCTCGCGTGTGGACGCTCGCCGGTCTCACTGTGTTGCGACAAAGATACGAAGGCAAATTGTTCGCTGGCGTTGCTCACAGACTCTTCGCTCACCAAAGCCAAGATGTCCTCATCGAAAATCTCGCTCTTGCGGTCAGCCAACTCTTTGAACTTGGCAAATGCGGTGTTGATGTCAGCCTCGCTTTCCATCTGCACGCCCAAGTCCTCTAACCGCTGTTTGAACGCGTTGCGGCCGCTGAGCTTGCCCAACACGATTTTGTTGGCACTCCAACCCACGTCTTCTGCACGCATGATTTCATAGGTGTCACGCGCCTTGAGTACACCATCTTGATGAATACCAGATGCATGGGCAAAGGCATTGGCCCCTACCACTGCCTTGTTAGGCTGCACCACAAAACCTGTGGTTTGACTGACCATGCGGCTGGCAGCCACGATTTGCTTGGTATCGATGTTCAAGTCGAGGTCGAAATAGTCGCGACGGGTCTTGATGGCCATCACAACTTCTTCCAAGGAACAATTGCCGGCACGCTCACCCAAACCATTGATGGTGCATTCGACCTGACGTGCGCCGCCAATCTTCACACCAGCCAAAGAGTTGGCCACTGCCATGCCCAAGTCGTTGTGGCAGTGCACGGACCAAATGGCTTTGTCCGAGTTGGGCACACGTTCACGCAAGGTTTTGATGAAGTTGCCATACAGTTCAGGGATCGCATAACCCACAGTGTCTGGGATGTTGATGGTCGTGGCACCTTCCGCAATGACGGCCTCAACCACTCGACATAAAAAGTCCATTTCGCTGCGGTAGCCATCTTCCGCGCTGAATTCGATGTCCCCTACTAAGTTGCGGGCAAAGCGCACTGACTGCTTGGCCTGTTCAAGCACCTGCTCAGGCGACATGCGCAATTTCTTCTCCATATGTAACGGCGATGTCGCAATGAAAGTGTGGATACGTGCGCTGTTCGCGCCTTTGAGGGCTTCTGCAGCACGACTGATGTCACGGTCATTCGCGCGTGACAATGAGCAAATGGTGGAGTCTTTGATGGCTTTCGCAATGCCTTGCACGGCTTCAAAGTCACCGTTGGAGCTGGCGGCAAAACCTGCTTCAATGACGTCAACTTTCAATCGTTCCAGTTGACGGGCAATGCGCAGTTTTTCGTCGCGCGTCATCGAAGCGCCGGGCGATTGTTCGCCGTCACGCAAAGTGGTGTCAAAAATGATGAGCTTGTCGGTCATGGTCAGGACTCCTAGATTCCTAAAAAACTTGCAACGTTTGGTTTAGCCCCAAAGCAAAAGGCCCGCTGCGTGTGCATACGGGCCTTGTGGGGTTTGCGCGTGCGCTACCAACTCCGCCCGTTGGGGGATAGGAGTAGTAGTGCCAGCGAAAAATTTGTCATGCATCGAATTTAGCACAAAGCGAAACCCCTGCACGCACAAGGTGTCTCATTTGTGCAAACCAGCTTCGTCTGGCTCATCCGTTGAGGTGCTGATGAGGCTAGTTTGAATGCCTTTGGCTCGACGCCAAGCGTACAAACCATAGCCACTCAAACCGTAGAACATAAACAAAGCAAACAACACGATAGGTGGATGAATCGTGATTACGGCAATGGTCAACGCCAGCAACACGATCACGACAAACGGAACACTTCGCTTCATCCGCACATCCTTAAAACTGTAAAAAGGAACATTGGTGACCATCGTCAAGCCAGAATACAAACACCAAGCAAACATAGGCCAAGCGACCTCGGGACCAGAAACACCCATCTCAGTCATCAACCACATAAAGCCCATCACCAAAGCAGCAGCAGCAGGGGAAGGTAAACCTTGAAAGAAACGCTTATCAACCACGGCTGTGTTGACATTGAAGCGCGCTAAGCGCAAAGCTGCACATGAGATATAAACAAAAGCTGCCACCCAGCCCCAACGCCCCAAGCCCTTTAGCGCCCACTCGTAAGAGATCAAAGCAGGCGCCGCACCAAAAGACACCATATCCGCCAAAGAATCCATTTGTTCACCAAATGCACTTTGGGTATTGGTCATGCGAGCCACGCGCCCGTCTAAGCTATCAAGCACCATGGCGCAAAACACCCCAATAGCAGCCAACTCAAAGCGATCATTCATAGCCATCACAATGGCGTAGAAGCCACCAAATAATGCAGCCAAGGTGAACAGATTGGGCAAAACATAAACGCCTTTGCTGGGTTTACGTGGCACAAATTCTTCTGAGTGATCTTGTTGTTCTGACATGCGTTGAGCTCCGAAAAGTAGGCCTAGAGTGTAAGCGCTGCGTCAAATGCTGGAAAACGACAAAGGCCACCGAAGTGGCCTTTGTCGACGCAAAAAAGCTAGGCTTAGTTGCGGGTTTGGTCAACCAGTTTGTTCTTGGAAATCCAAGGCATCATGGCACGCAATTTGGAACCCACGGTCTCAATGGCATGCTCAGCATTCAAGCGACGACGCGCAGTCATGCTTGGGTAGTTGGTTTTACCTTCCAAGATGAACATCTTGGCGTACTCACCAGTTTGGATACGCTTCAACGCGTTGCGCATGGCTTCGCGTGATTGTTCATTGATCACTTCGGTACCTGTCACATACTCGCCATACTCTGCGTTGTTAGAGATGGAGTAGTTCATGTTGGCGATGCCGCCTTCGTACATCAAGTCAACGATCAGCTTCAACTCGTGCAAGCACTCGAAGTAAGCCATCTCGGGGGCATAGCCAGCTTCAGTCAAAGTCTCAAAGCCCATCTTCACCAATTCAACAGCGCCACCGCACAACACGGCTTGTTCACCGAACAAGTCGGTTTCTGTTTCTTCTTTGAAGTTGGTTTCGATGATGCCGCCTTTACCGCCACCGTTCGCCATCGCGTAGCTCAGAGCCAAGTCGCGCGCTTTGCCAGTTTTGTCTTGATAAACAGCGATCAAAGATGGCACACCGCCGCCTTTGAGGTACTCAGAACGCACGGTGTGACCAGGGCCTTTAGGTGCCACCATGATCACGTCTAAATCAGCGCGTGGGATGACTTGGTTGTAATGCACGTTGAAACCGTGAGCAAACGCCAAAGTTGCGCCTTGCTTCATGTTAGGGGCCACATTGTTGTTGTACACCTCAGGGATGTTTTCGTCAGGCAACAAGATCATGACCACGTCAGCGGCTTTGACAGCATCGTTGACTTCCATCACGTTCAAGCCAGCTTTGGCCACTTTGTCCCATGAAGCGCCGCCTTTACGCAGACCGACCACGACTTTGACGCCGCTTTCGTTCAAGTTTTGTGCGTGTG
>CANCGU010000023.1 GCA_947377705.1 Comamonadaceae bacterium | reverse complement strand
CAAAGAGCATGGCCTGAGTGGCCCATTCTGTGAAATCAAATTCGACATGACGCTGAGCCCCTTAGTCAATGGCTCAGATAACCAGATCGTTGAGCGCCCTCGTCTAGCCGCCTGATCTTCAACTGAGGTGGGCCGAATGACTTTCGTTCAGCACCACCCAGGCATGACGACAGATGAAAGACCGCAACATCAGTTGCGGCGGATGCCCCTACCCCAAAGGAAATACACCCATGAGTACAACTGTATCCGTCGACAAATATGCCGACGTGGAAAACCTATTGAACAACGCCTTGCAAGACGATCAGGAAAACGGTGTTTTTCGTTGTCGTCGTGATATTTTTACTGACTCGGAACTCTTTGAACTCGAGATGAAACACATCTTCGAAGGCAACTGGGTGTATCTGGCACATGAAAGCCAAATTCCAGAGATCAACGACTACTTCACAACCTACATCGGCAGACAACCGATCGTCATCACACGAAGCAAAGATGGCAACTTAAACGCTGTCATCAATGCGTGTGCACACAGAGGCGCCATGTTGTGTCGCCGCAAGCACGGTAACAAAGGTAGCTTCACCTGCCCGTTTCACGGTTGGACATTCGGCAACACAGGTAAGTTGCTGAAGGTCAAAGACGAAAAGACAACTGAATACCCCATCCAATTCAACACCAATGGCTCGCATGACCTGAAGAAGGTGGCTCGCTTTGAAAGCTACAAAGGTTTCTTGTTCGGAAGCTTGAACGCTGATGTGCAGCCACTGAGTGAATTTTTAGGTGAGACGAAAGTGGTGATCGACCAAATCGTTGATCAAGCTCCAGAAGGACTGGAAGTGTTGCGTGGCAGCTCTACTTACACCTACGACGGCAATTGGAAACTCCAAATGGAAAACGGCAGCGATGGCTACCACGTCAGCTCTGTCCATTGGAATTACGCCGCAACGATGGGACGCCGCAAAGATGGTGGTACCAAGGCTGTTGATGCAAATGGCTGGAGCAAGAGCGTGGGTGGTGTGTACGGATTTGAAAACGGTCACATCCTGCTTTGGACGAAGACCATGAACCCAGAAGTGCGTCCTGTCTATGACCACCGTGAAGAGCTCAAAGATCGCCTCGGAGAAACAAAGGCCGAACTGATCGTGAACCAAACGCGCAATCTGTGCCTTTATCCGAATGTTTATTTGATGGATCAATTTTCTACACAGATCCGAGTCACGCGCCCCATCAGTGTGGATAAGACAGAAGTCACGATTTACTGTTTCGCACCCAAGGGTGAGAGTGCCGAAAGCCGCACCACCCGTATTCGTCAGTACGAAGACTTCTTCAACGTCTCGGGTATGGGCACAGCTGATGACCTCGAGGAATTTCGCTCTTGCCAAACAGGTTATGCCGCCAAGGCTGCGCCTTGGAATGATTTGAGTCGCGGTGCACCGCTTTGGGTGCATGGCCCAGATGAAAACGCTCGAAATATGGGCATGACACCACTGGTCAGTGGGAGTCGAAGTGAAGACGAAGGCCTGTTCGTTTGTCAACACAACTTTTGGGCAGAGAGCATGCAAAAAGCGCTGACCAAAGAGCGAGAAGGAGCTAAGTGATGAGCAATAAATTCAGCGATGTTTGCGGATTTTTATTCAAAGAAGCGCGTCATCTAGATGACCGCGAATGGGATGCTTGGTTGGACATGTATGCGCCAGAAGTTCAATTCTGGATGCCATCTTGGGATGATGACGATCAGTTGACAGAGGACCCACAAAGTGAGATTTCACTGATTTACTACCCAAACCGCAATGGTTTGGAGGATCGCGTGTTTCGCATCAAGACGGAGCGCTCTAGTGCTTCCATGCCAGAACCGCGCACCAATCACATGGTCAGCAATGTGGAGATCTTGGCGGACCGTGGTGACTCACTGGACGTCAGATACAACTTTCACACGTTGAGCCACCGCTACAAGGTCACAGATCATTTTTTCGGTTCGATCTTTTTAACACTGAAGGTGATGGGCGACGGTAGTTTCCAAATCACGCGCAAAAAGATTGTCTTAAAGAATGACTACATCAGCCAAGTCATTGACATCTATCACATCTGAGATAAAAAGGGCGCACAAGATGACCAGCTATCGAATAGCCTTGAACTTCGAGGATGGCGTCACACGCTTCATCGAGTGTGGCGCAAACGAAAAAGTGCTCGACAGTGCTTTCAGAAATCGCATCAATTTGCCTATGGACTGCTCGGATGGTGTGTGTGGCACATGCAAATGCCGAGCAGAAAGTGGCTCGTACGACATGGGCGATGAATACATTGATGAAGCCTTGACGCAGGACGAAGCCAACAAGGGCTTAGTTCTGACATGTCAAATGATTCCTAGTTCAGATTGCGTCATCTCGGTGCCCGTGCCATCCACTGCTTGTAAAACTGGCACGGCGCACTTCTCAGCCACATTAGCGGAGGTCTCCTCCCTTGGCGATGCTGCCTATGAGTTGGTACTGAATCCCCCATCGGATGCACCGGACTTTTTACCAGGTCAATACATCAACATTGGCGTTCCAGGCAGTGCCCAACACCGCTCTTACTCCTTCAGTTCAGCACCGGGAAGTGCTCGCATGACTTTCTTGGTCAAGCAAGTTCCTGGTGGGCTGATGAGCGGCTGGCTGAATCGCGCCCAGTCAGGCGAGACGCTTGACATCAAAGGGCCTATGGGCAGCTTTTATCTACGAACTCCCACTCGACCATTGCTCTTTTTAGCAGGAGGCACTGGGCTTGCGCCGTTTTTGTCAATGCTTGAAGTCCTTGAGAAACAAGCGCACGCCCTGCCGATTCATTTGATCTATGGCGTCACACGCGATCAAGATTTAGTCATGGTCGATCGATTAGCCAATTTTTCTGAGCGGCTGTCTAACTTCAGCTTCACCACCTGCGTGGCCGACCCGCAAACAGGCCATGACAAACAAGGATTTGTCACGCAATACATGTCGCCAGATATCTTGCATGACGGCGATGTCGATGTGTATTTGTGCGGTCCGCCACCCATGGTGGATGCCGTACAAAAACATTTCAAAGATATCGCTTTGAGCCCAGTGAGTTTTCATTATGAAAAGTTCACACCTAACGCGACCACCACTGTTTCGGAGTAAACCATATGAACAAAGAATTTACAGGAAAAGTTATGCTCATCACTGGCGCTGCACAAGGCATTGGCCAACGTGTTGCAGAGCTTGCAGCAGCGCAAGGCGCCCGCTTAGCGCTTGTTGACAGATCGCCACTGGTTCAAGAAATACGCGAGCAGCTGTCAGCCATCACCGAGGTCATTGCCATTGAAGCAGACCTTGAGCAATTTGAGGGCGCAGAACAAGCGGCAGACAGAACGCATAAGGCGTTTGGTCGCATCGATATTTTGGTCAACAACGTCGGCGGCACCATCTGGACTAAGCCATTTGAGCACTACGACCCTAAAGAGATCGAAGCTGAAGTACGACGTTCGCTATTTCCTACGCTGTGGAGCTGCCGCGCAGTATTGCCTTACATGCTGAAGAAAAAAAAGGGCGCCATTGTGAACGTGTCCTCCATCGCGACTCGCAGCGTCAACCGCGTTCCCTACGGCTCAGCGAAAGGTGGTGTCAATGCATTGACTGCATGCTTGGCATTCGAAAACGGTGAGCGAGGTATTCGTGTGAATGCGATAGCACCTGGTGGGACTGAAGCACCGCCGCGTCGCATTCCACGCAACACGTCAAATCTGGGACGCAAAGATAAAGCTTGGTACCAAGAAATTGTCGATCAAACCATCTCTAGCACCTTGATGAAACGGTACGGCACGCTAGACGAACAAGCAGAGGCGATTCTCTTTTTGGCTTCAGACCGCTCGTCCTATATCACTGGCACGGTCCTGCCTGTCGGTGGTGGCGACCAAGGTTGATGTATCTCATCCATGCGCATGAGCTGTTGATCCCACCACTCCAATTTTCGTTAATAAAAAGCCGTCACTGTTCGGCACATCCTAGGAGACAAAACTCATGAATTTTTCACAACTCTCACGCCGTACCTTGATCGCCACTGCCGTCACGATCACTATGCCCTTGGCAATGGCACAGGCCCCCCAAAAACTCAAGGTCGGCCTCATGTTGCCCGCTACTGGCACGTTTGCCGCATTGGGCACTGCCATTGAAAATGGTTTCAGACTCCACCTCGCTGAACAGGGCGGAAAGCTCGGTGGACGAGAAGTGGAATTTTTCAAAGTCGACGATGAGTCCGATCCATCTAAAGCGATTGATAACGTCAACAAACTGATCAAACGAGACAACGTGGACGTTTTAATCGGTAGCGTGCACTCTGGCGTTGCAATGGCTATGGCTCGCGTCGCTAAGGGCACTGGCACATTGATGATCAATCCCAACGGTGGCGCGGACGCAGTCACAGGCTCAATGTGTGCAGTGAACATTTTCCGCAGCAGTTTCAGCAATTGGCAGCCAGGTTTCGCGATTGGTCAAGCGATGGCGGCTAAAGGTCATAAAACCGCAGCCACCATCACCTGGAAGTACGCCGCCGGTGACGAGATGGCCAAAGGCTTTAAAGAAGGCTTTGAAAAAGCTGGGGGTAAGGTCACAAAAGAACTATCGCTCCCATTCCCTAACGTTGAATTTCAGTCGTTGTTAACTGAAATTGCGTCTGTAAAACCTGATGCTGTTTTCTCCTTCTTTGCTGGCGGCGGTGCCGTGAAGTTTGTCAAAGACTATGACGGTGCTGGATTGAAGAAAAGTATCCCTCTCTTTGGCACTGGCTTTCTGACTGATGGCACATTGGAAGCTCAAGGTGCATCTGCAGAAGGTGTGTTGACATCGCTGCATTACGCGGACAACTTAAATACCCCACGTGACAATGCTTTCCGTCTGGCCTATGCGAAGACCTTCAAAATGCAACCCGATGTGTATGCCGTCCAAGGCTACGACGCTGCGCAAATGTTGGGCATCGGTTTGGCTGCAGTCAAAGGTGACGCAAAAAATACAGCAGGCTTTGCCGCTGCACTGACCAAAGCCACTATCGATAGTCCGCGCGGCAAATTCACGATTTCCAAGGCACACAACCCCATTCAGGACATGTACTTGCGCCAAGTTTCCGGCAAGGAAAACAAGGTAATCGGCATTGCTAGCAAGGCACTTGAAGACCCTGCAACTGGTTGCCGCATCTAATTTCGGCTTTTCGTCATACACCAGTCCTTTCCAACTCTGGAAAGGACGCAACGCATCACCTATATGGATCTCACAAACTTTCTCATTCAGTGCCTGAATGCGGTGCAGTACGGCTTATTGCTGTTTCTGGTCGCCTCAGGTTTGACACTCATCTTTGGCATCATGGGCGTGATCAACCTAGCGCACGGTAGCTTTTACATGATTGGTGCTTACATGGCCTACGCGTTGACACCTATCGTGAGTGGCACCTTTGGCGGGGGATTCTTTGCAGTCCTATTTGTTGGCTTAGTGCTGTCCGTTCTGTTGGGTTATTTTTTGGAATGGGCGTTTTATAGCTACCTGTACGACCGTGAACATTTACAGCAAGTGTTGATGACATATGGGCTGATTCTCGTATTTGAGGAGCTTCGCAGTCTACTGGTGGGCGACGATGTGCATGGCGTTCAGGTACCGGACCTCTTAGCGGGCTCACTGCAACTTAGCGAGGTCATGACTTATCCCATTTATCGCTTATTCGTTTCAGCAGTCTGCTTAGGGCTGGCATTGGCGATGTTTTTTGTTTTCACTCGAACCCGTTTGGGCATGATGATTCGCGCGGGAGCCAGTAACCGTGAGATGGTGCAATCACTAGGCATTGACATTCAGTTTTTATACCGCGTAGTGTTCGCTGCGGGTGTGGCAATTGCAGCGTTGGCCGGCATGGTGGCCGCACCAGTGTCGTCGGTGTATCCGGGTATGGGCAACCAAGTGTTGATCATCTGCTTTGTCGTGGTGGTGATTGGCGGCATTGGATCTATCAAAGGTGCACTGGCTGCGGCGCTGATGATCGGCGTGGTCGATACCTTCGGCAAGGTTCTCTTGCCTCAAGCGTCTGGCGTATTGATTTATCTATTGATGGCTGGAATCCTGCTTTGGAAACCAGATGGTCTTTTTAAAGTGGGTGGATGAAATGACTAACGACAAAAACCCAAACCTCACTTTTGTAGTGCTGTTTTTTGCATCGCTTGCGTGCTTCCCATTTTTGAGCGGTAATTTTGGCATTGATCTGATGAGCAAGATCATGATCTACGCTATCTTGGCACTCAGCCTTGAGTTGATTGTGGGAGGGGCTGGCTTGGTGTGTTTTGGCCAAGCCGCTTTCTTTGGAATTGGTGCTTACGTAGCAGTTCGCGCGTCTTCAGACACCGAAGCCGCATCGCTGGTGTGGCTGTTACCAGCAGCTGTCCTAGCTTCAGGGGTCTATGCCTTTGTGGTTGGCTCCCTGTCGTTACGTACCAAGGGCGCGTATTTCATCATGGTGACGTTGGCGTTTGCCCAGATGGCCTACTTTGTGGTGCATGACACCCCACTGGGTGGTGGTTCGGATGGGATTTATCTCAACATCAAGCCTGTCTTGGGTGATCTCATCAACCTTGACTCTTCAACGTCGATGTATTTCTTTACCTTGGCTTGCCTCTTTCTGGTGTTTGTATTTTTAGCGGTACTTTTACGCTCTCGATTCGGTAGAGCATTGGCGGGTATCCGGGTCAATGAGCAACGCATGCTCGCCACTGGTTTTTCTACCTACAACTACAAGTTGGCAGCGTTCGCCCTATCTGGCGCAATCGCAGGCTTAGCTGGCTTTTTGTTCGCAGTGAAAGACGGTTTTGTGAACCCCGAGATGATGAGCTGGCACTTATCAGGTGCGGTCTTGGTGATGATCATTCTGGGTGGCCTTGGCCATCTGCGTGGCGCACTTGTTGGCGCCTTCGCATTTGCACTGTTGCAAGAATTTTTCAAATCAGAGGCTGTGTTTGGTGAGTTTGCTAAGCACTGGCACTTAGGACTAGGTTTGACCATCATTGCCACAGTCGCACTTTTACCCAATGGGCTGATCAGTCTTCCTGGTCAATTGCGAACCCGTTTGGTTGGGACGCAGTCGGATGACTCAGAGTTAGGTGACCTGTCGATCACGAAAGGTAAATCATGAAGCCATCAGAAATTTTGCTGCGCGGTAGCAATATCACACGGCGTTGGGGTGGTCTGATTGCAGTCAACGATGTCTCCATCGAATTGACACGTGGCACTGTGCACGCAGTCATCGGAACAAACGGTGCAGGAAAGTCAACGCTCATCAACATGTTGTCTGGCGAGATTCCAGCCTCCAGCGGTTCAGTGCATTTGATGGGCGAGGATGTGACGCAGTGGACGCAAGCGCGTCGTGCGCGTGCGGGCCTGGGTCGCAGCTACCAGAGAAACACGATTTACCCAACGTTCACGGTCTTCGAGAACTGCCGATTGGCTGCTCAAGCCCAGTCACAGAAACCTTGGATTTGGTGGCAATCAGCCAATTCCTGTGAAGTGACCAAGGCTGCAGCACTCGATGCAGCCAGCCGTGCAGGTTTAGAACACCTGCTCGATCGACAAGCCAACATGTTGTCACATGGTCAAAAACGTCAACTTGAAATCGCGGTGTGTTTAGCGACACAGCCACAAGTGCTGCTGCTCGACGAGCCGCTTGCGGGCATGGGCGCAGAAGAGACCGACCGAATGCTGAAGCTACTCGACACACTGCGTGCTGAGCACGCCATTTTGTTGGTAGAGCACGACATGGATGCGGTGTTTCGCATTGCTGATGTCATCACTGTGATGGTCAACGGTGTCAAGATCGCTTCAGGTGATGCCGCCTTTATTCGCCAAAGCCCTGAAGTGCGCAACGCTTACCTTGGGGAAGGACACTGACATGACAACCAACGACTATTTGGTCGACGCTAAAAGCCTACACGCATGGTATGGGTCAAGCCATGTGCTACACGGCATTGATATCAAGATTCAGCGCAGTCAGACCATGGGCCTACTCGGGCGAAATGGCATGGGTAAAAGCACACTGATCCGAACGCTTTTGGGTCATCTCACGCAACGCGAAGGATCGATCACGCTGTTTGGTGAAGATGCCTCCAGATTCAAACCTCACCAAGTCGCACGCTTGGGTGTTGCCTATGTGCCCGAAGGCCGCGGCATCTTTCCAAATCTGACGGTGCGAGAAAATCTGTTGATGTCTGCTCGCCCCGGAACCGATGGCCGAAAAGACTGGACCTTTGACCGTGTCATGCACACTTTTCCACGTCTCACCGAACGTCTCACCAACATGGGCAACCAGCTCTCAGGTGGCGAACAACAAATGCTCTCCATTGGAAGGGCCCTGATGACGCACCCAGACTTGATTGTTCTGGATGAAGCCACAGAAGGTTTGGCCCCCTTGATCGTGAATGAAATTTGGAACGTGATTGCCGACATTCGCGACAGTGGCATTGCGACGCTCATTGTTGACCGCGACTACCGTCGTGTGTTGGCTCACAGCGATCAAGCGATCGTGCTGCAAAAAGGTTTAGTGGCACTCGCAGGCCCCTCTGGCCAAGTGGCACTTGACGCTACCTTGCCCAAATTACTTGGCGTTTAAAGGTTCCAGCGAATCAAGACGCCACTTGGCATCAAGTGGCGTCTTGATGGTCTGACGGAGCATGGCTAATGCCCACTCAATATTTCTTTTGTAGCCGTGCGTAAATAGCCGCACAAAGGTGACTCACTGCGGGACCTGAGCGAGACCCAACCAAACTTTGCTGTTGCATTCAACTCAGGTGACATCTTGAGAGCTACTAAGTCAGGTCCTAAAGAGCGAACAGCCACCAAGATGGCATCTGTCGATCGCACAACATCTAGCAAACTTGAAATTTCTTCGCAGCGCACATTGACTAAAACATCAGGATGCGCATCTGCGCCATAACGATCCACCAGGATGCGAGCAACCTCATCGCTGAGGGGCGTTGAGGCAACAGGATAGTCCTTGAGTTTTGCCAACGTGACTTGACGCGCTTTGCTCAAAGGATGGCCTTTGCGGCACATGAATGCACCGGGCAGTTCGCACAAACTTTCCACCACCAAGTCGCTGGAAGGATTCAAAGACCGAATGTCCAACACCAGCGCATCGAGCTGCCGATCACGCAAAGCCTGAACCAACAAAGTTGTATGACCCCGTGCGATCTCTAAATAGGCTTTAGGAAACTCACTGGCAACGTACTTCATCAAAGGCGACGTCAGCAAGGCGCCTGGACCAGACCCCAAACCGACTCTGACCTTACCCGTTTGACCACTGAGCAACTGATGGCTGCTTTGCTTCAAGTTGGTAGCACGGTCAACTAAGTCTCGTGCCTGCACATAGAAGTACTGCCCAAATGCAGTGAGTTCAATTTTTCGCCCCACACGGTCAAAGAGTTGGTGACCAAACTCATCTTCTATGGACTTGATGCTTCGACTCAGCGCAGGCTGACTCAAGTGCAATTTGACAGCAGACTTGCTGAACGAAGCGGTGTTGGCTAGCTCTAAAAAATGTCGCAATTGCACCAAAGTCATCAGCCGTCCAATCAATGCATTTAAATTATGGATATCTTAATTATTATGCATTGGACAAGCAAACCATCACTTCTTACGATTCATTCATATCAACAAGGAGACAACCCATGACATTCAATCGCCGTACAACTCTGACCCTGCTCACCGCGTTATGCAGCCTGTTTGTTGCAGCATCTGCCCAAGCAGATGCTTACCCAAGCAAACCCGTCACGCTGCTGGTTCCTTATCCAGCAGGCGGCTTGTCTGATGTGATTGCCCGTACGGTCAACAACACGCTGTCCAAGAACCTAGGGCAAACAGTGATCGTGGACAACTTGGGAGGTGCCAGTGGTTCCATTGCTGCACAAAAAGTGTTGAATGCGCCGGCCGATGGTCAAATGATTTTTCAAGGCTCGCCTAACGAGTTGATCTTGGCACCATTAGCCATTTCTGCTGTGAAGTTCAAGAGCGAAGACTTCCGTTTGGTGCAGATGATTGCGACGGCACAAATTGCATTTTTGGCACGCAAAGATTTGCCCGTGAACTCTATCGATGAGTTTTTGGTCTACGCTAAAAAAGAAGCACAAGCGGGTCGCCCCATCACCTACGCCAGCGTCGGACCTGGCAGTTTTTATCACCTGCTGGGTGAGCACTTGTCCAAAGTGACCAACATTCCCATGACGCATGTGCCCTACAAAGGCGCGGCACCTGCAAACCAAGATTTGATGGGCAGCCAAGTCGATATCTTCTTGGCCCCCTTTGGCAAGGCTTATGAGGAGTTGCAAAAACAAGGCAAGCTCAAAGTGCTCGCTATGCTCAACAGCGAGCGTTTGGAGTCTGTCAAAGACTACCCCGCGATCAGCGAAAGCAAGTCACTCAAGAATTTCACCTTCAACATTTGGACAGGCTACTTTGTGAAAAAAGACACGCCTGAACCTGTAGTTCAAGTCATTCACAAAGCGATCACGGATTCGCTGTCAGATCCTGCCGTCAGAAGTGGTCTGGCCGCCAATAGTCAATTGGTTGCCAAGCCTTTGTCCTTGAAGGCTGTGGATAAAGCCTATGTGGATGGCACGGCACAATTCCGCGCAATCGCGAAATCGATCGACTTGCAGCCCCAGTGATATGACCTACTTGCGTGATGCATTGACCGAGCGAGTGGGTGAATTCATCCAACTGCGCCGAGACATTCACCGCCACCCCGAATTGGCATTTGAAGAGCACCGCACGTCTGACTTGGTCGCTGCCAAGCTAGGGGGCTGGGGCTATGCTGTTCACCGTGGTTTGGGTGGCACAGGTGTGGTGGGCACATTGACGCGAGGGCAAGGCCGTCGCTTAGGCCTGCGCGCGGACATGGATGCCCTGCCCATTCAAGAAGCCACAGGCACTGAATGGTCGAGTGTGAAACCCGGCGTGATGCATGCCTGTGGCCATGATGGCCACACGGCCATGCTCTTGGCTGCTGCCAAATCCATTGCGCAAGATGTGTCATTCACCGGCACCTTGAATTTGATTTTTCAGCCAGCCGAAGAAGGCGGCGGCGGTGCGCTGCGCATGATGGAGGACGGCCTATTTGAGCACCACCCATGCGATGCTGTTTTTGCCATGCACAATATGCCAGGCACACCCGTGGGGCACTTTGTGTTTCGTGACGGTGCAGCCATGGCCTCGAGCGACTACGTGACCATCCGTGTGCACGGCACCGGTGGCCATGGGGCCATGCCCCACCGCGCGGCAGACCCCTTGGTGGCAGCATCGTCCATCGTCATGGCGCTGCAAACCATCGTGTCGCGCAACGTCGACCCCCTCGACACCGCCGTCGTCACGGTGGGCGCATTGCATGCAGGTCAAGCCAACAACGTCATTCCTGCGTTGGCCACCCTAGAGCTCAGTGTGCGATCCCTCAACCCAGAGGTGCGACTTTTGTTAGAGCAACGCATCAAAGCCTTGGTAGCTGCGCAAGCCGAGAGTTTTGGCGTAACTGCCGACATCGATTGGCGCCCCGGCTACTGTGTGCTGCTGAACTCAAAGGTTGAAACAGACTTTGCGCGACAAGTAGCACTTGATTTAGTGGGCTCCGAACGCGTGACCTTGCAAGGTCCAGCCTTGACAGGCAGTGAAGACTTTGCGTTCATGCTCGAAAAAATACCGGGCAGCTATTTACTGATTGGCAACGGTGATTCAGACTCTGCTGGTGCGTGCATGGTGCACAACCCAGGCTACGATTTCAATGACGACAACATTGCCACTGGCGCTGCTTATTGGGTCGCGTTGGTAGAAAGATTTTTGGCACACTGATTTGTGATTTTTCATTCGACCTTGTGTCGACATGTCATCGGGAGAGACTGCCAACGCCCAAGCGTGCTGGGCAGCGCCGAAGGAGCAACCGCCCCGGAAACTCTCAGGCAAAGGGACCGGTGACATGACCCAACTCTGAAGAGCTGCTGACGAATTCGTCCGTCAGTGCACCGAAGGAGCAAGCGATGGCCGTCACACGCCACCGTGAATCTCTCAGGTCCATAAACAGAGGGGGCGCTTTGTGTATGCGTGTTTGCATGCCAAAGCTCAACCCTTGACGTTTTGAAAGCTCCTTCATCATGAAAACAATCGCAGTCATCGGCGGCGGCATCACGGGCGTCACAACAGCCTATGCCTTGGCCAAACGCGGCTTTGCCGTGACCTTGTTTGAACGCCATCGCTATGCTGCGATGGAAACCTCATTCGCCAACGGCGGGCAACTCTCCGCATCCAACGCAGAAGTTTGGACGCATTGGTCCACCATCCTCAAAGGCCTCAAGTGGATGCTCAAAAGTGATGCGCCGCTGCTGGTCAACCCCGCACCCACATGGCACAAACTCTCTTGGTTTGCAGAGTTCATCGCAGCCATGCCCCATTACGAGCGAAACACGGTCGAGACTGCGCGCTTGGCCGTCGCAGCTCGCAAACATTTGTTTGCTTGGGCACAAGAAGAAGGCATTGATTTCGACCTGAAGAAGGAAGGCATCCTGCACATCTACCGCGACAAAAAAGGGTTTGACCATGCAGGCAAAGTGTCAGTCATGCTGGCCAAGGGTGGACTTCCTCGCCATGCCGTGACCCCAGAGGAAATGAAAGCCATCGAGCCCACCTTGGCTGGTACTTACTACGGTGGCTACTTCACGGAAAGTGATGCCACGGGCGACATTCACAAATTCACCAACGGATTAGCCGCTGCGGCAGCACGACTGGGTGTGAAAACGCTGTATGGGCAAGATGTGACTTCGGTTCAAAGCAACGGACAGCAAGCCGTCATCACCGTGGCACAAGAGGATGCGTCCCCCTGTGTTCATACCTTTGACAGCATGGTCGTGTGTGCAGGTGTTGCCAGCCGAAACTTTGCGGCACAACTGGGAGACCGCGTGAACATTTACCCGGTCAAAGGCTACTCCATCACGGTCAACCTCAACGACGAAGAAAGCCAAATGGGCGCACCCAACGTGAGCCTGCTGGATGACGAAACCAAATTGGTCACCAGCCGCTTAGGCGTCAACCGCTTCCGCGTGGCGGGCACAGCCGAATTCAATGGTGTCGACCGCGACATCCGTGCAGACCGTATTCGCCCCTTGGTGGAGTGGGTAGAACAATGCTTCCCCCGCATCAACACCCGCTCGGTGGTGCCATGGGCTGGTTTGCGCCCCATGATGCCTAACATGATGCCGCGCGTGGGCCAAGGCAAAGATGCAAATGTTTTCTACAACACAGGGCATGGCCACCTAGGCTGGACACTTTCAGCTGTGACCGCAGAAATAGTGGCTGACACAGTCGTTAAAACTGCTGAAGTCAATAAATCTAAAAAATTTGCAGCATCGCATTTGCAAACTGCAGTTTTAACGAACAACTAACTCTCAGAGTTAACCATTCGGCTAAAAGTGGCGTTACAAGTTGTAACGCCACCTTGCATTCAATTACCGAAAACTGCTAATCAGCATTTCACTAAACCGTCTCGCTGCTGGACTTCGTGAAGTACCCTTACGCCAAAGAATGCCCGCGTGACGAATGATTGTTGGGTGAGTCAAAGCGATCATCTTAAGTTCAGTCGCCTGTAAGGCTGCACGCTCAGGCACGATTGCAGCAAGATTTCCAAAAAGACAAACGCCTAAAAGCGCTTCGACCGATTCCATCTGGACTGATACGCTCGGCTCGATTCCAGCTTTTCTAAGGCTAATGTCGATAAGTCCACGAGTCGCAAAGCTCCGAGGAAGAAGTGCCAGTGGCACACCTGCAAGTTGACGCAACGATATGGATCGGCGATCAGCAAGTGGATGAGTTTTTCCAACCACCAAAACCATTCGTTCATCAAAGAGGGGCTCCACTTCAATGTCAGCATGTTTTGAAGGATGAAATCCAATGCCCATATCTAAATCACCACGAACTAGCAAGTCCTCAATTGGGCCTGCACGTAAGTCTTTAACTTCGATCGTCAATTGAGGGTGCGCTTTTGTAAATGCTGCGACTGTGGCGGGAACAACTGTATTTAAAAAAGTTGGAAAAACACCAATGGTGAGTTTTCCGAATTGCAACTCACTCAAACCCGCCAAAGCCATGCGTCCTGCTTCTATCTCCTTGAGAGTTCGACTGGCATAGCCACGAAATTCCACGCCTGCTTGCGACAACCTCAAGCCACGCCCAAGGCGATCAAACAAGCTCACACCCAGTTCTTCTTCGAGTTGACGCAAGCCGTGAGATAGGGTGGATTGCGTGACAAAAAGATTCTCAGCTGACTGCGTCAAATGCTCTGTCTCAGCAATGTCTAGAAAGTAGCGAAGTTGACGAATTTCCATTTTCTTATTTTAAGTTATTCATCGAAAATTTCGAACGTTATCTTAAAAATTAATCATTGGATTAACTAGTCAATCGTTCATAGACTCATTCATGAATGACAGATTTTTTTCTTCATTGCATAAAAGAGATGGATCGATGCGATCAGTTTTGCACGCTTGAAATTCTCAGAGACACCTGGCAACACTATTCTCTATGCGGCACTACAGCTGATATCAAGCCATAAATTCGCACAATTTTTAACTGGAGACAAAATGAAAATAGCTCAATTTTTTCGAACGGTGTTGGTGATGACGTCACTGGCAGCGCTAGCTTCCGTGAAGGCGCAAACCTTCGAAGAACGCACTTTGCGGATCGGTCACCCTGTGAATACGGATCATCCAATAAGTATGGGTGTTAAGAAATTTACAGAAATCGTCACATTGAAAACAGGAGGGAAAATAACAGTCAAAGAGTTTCCTTCACTCGCACTGGGTAACGAGATGCAACAGATTTCGGCATTGGCCGGCGGCATACAGGAAGCATTCGCTCCAGGCACGGCTCCTGTGGCAAGCGTGGTCAAAGACTTTGGCTTACTTGATTTGCCGTTTTTGGTGAGTAACAGTGCGCAAGCAGATGCTTTGCTAGATGGACCTTTTGGAGAGGCACTTTTGGCAAAACTTCCAGAAAAAGGTCTGATCGGATTAGCCTTTTGGGAAAACGGTTTTCGCCACGTCACGAACAGTAAACGTCCGATTCATCGCATAGAAGATCTTGACGGACTGAAAATCCGCGTGCAGCAAAACCCTGTCTTCATTGAAACTTTCAAGGCGCTTAAGACAAATCCGGTTCCCATGTCCTTTGCCGAATTATTCGGTGCGCTAGAGAGCAAGGCATTAGATGCGCAAGAAAATCCATACCTAATTACGCGCTCAAGTCGACTGTATGAGGTTCAAAAGCATCTCAGCGCCACCAGCCATGCGTATGGCGTGATTGTTTTCCTAGTAAGTAAAAAATTCTGGGATAAGTTAACGCCAGATGAGCAAAGAATCCTACGCGCAGCGGCTTTGGAGGCGCGCGACTATGAGCGACAAGTCAGTCGCTTACAAGCCAAAACGGCGATCGAAGACCTGACCAACAAGGGCATGATCTTCAACGAAGTAACGCCAGCAGAGACCGCGCGCATGCGAGTGGCGACTCAGGCTGTCGTAGATAAATTCATGCAAGCCTACGATCCAGCGACTGTGAAGCTCTTGCGCTCCGAACTGGTACGCGTAAAAAACCTAAAGTAAGGAAATAAATTAGGGCAGTCGCTGAAAAGTACCGCCCTAATAAACTTAACTTTGAAATAAATCATCAAGCAAAATCAAATCAAACCACAAGTAGAAGCCACTTTGAAATCAGCTTTTGAGTTGGCTACCTAAGGTTCGCTAGTATTTTTTAAGATTCAAACCGCTCGTGCAAATGTTCGTCCAACTGAGCAGATGGCGGAGTAAAAAGCCTGCCCCGCCGGCGTCAGGATGCTATTGGTCGGCTGCATCAGAGATACTTTAACCATGGGGATGGAATCTGCAACTTCAACGATGGTGACAAGGCCGCTCTCCTCTAGCGATGCGGCGATGGGACGAGGCACGAAGCTGGCAGCATCACTGTGGGCAACGAAGTAGACCGCCGCAGATACCGACTCACAATTTGTAAGGAACTGTGGCGGCTGTATGCCAGCATCTCGGAATGCACGCTCGTGGACGGCACCAGGTCCGTTCTTCGGCCCTGCGAGGATCCAGTTTAGGTTGGCGAGGCCCTCCAGTGACTTCAACTTGGCCAGCGGATGTCCCCGCCTTAGGACCACGACAAGTTCAACGTCGAGCAGTGGCTGACAAGAATAATTTTCGCCTAGTCCCTCAGCAGGCTCCGGCCCGATTGCAAAGTCGATCGACCCGTCACGAAACAGTTCAAGTACGGTGGGGTAGACCACCTCCTGCAGGCGGACTGACAGCCCGGGAAACTGTCGCCGGACCATTGCGAGTGCACGCGGGAGAACGATCATGAATGGCGTGGCGGACGAGGCAATCGACAAGGTGCCCCCGCGCGCTTCGACCATCTGTGAGATGTGTTGATCTGCCTTATCCGCCGCTTTCAGCATCAGTCGAGCATGCGAGACAAGTGCTGTGCCGTACCCAGTTAAGACCGCGCCTGAGCTGCTGCGGTAAACCAAACTGGCTTTGACGTCGATTTCCAACTGCCTTAGCGCCCGCGTCACGGCGGGTTGAGATACACCTAGTTCACGGGCGGCCGCGCTGATACTGCCTGCATCGGCTATCGCGACTAGCGAGCGAAGTTGATTTAGCTGCATAGTTTGTCCATGTTTATTGGTTATGGGTTAAACGATTTTATGCCTAGTCATGCATCTCTTTATCGCGCACACTGCCCAACAAACCAACTGCTTAGCAGCCCATCTGAACAAGTGCATTGCGAGAAATTCGAGTGACGAAAAAGCCCAACATCATCTTCATTTTGGCCGACGACCTCGGTTATGCAGACCTTGGCTGTTACGGGGGGCGCGAACCGGTCTCGCCCAATCTTGACCAGATGGCCAGAGAGGGAATCCGATTCACACAAGGCTACTCCAACTCGCCGGTGTGTTCTCCCACACGGTTTGCCCTTATGACCGGCCGTTACCAGTACCACTTCCGCGGGGCAGCTGACGAACCCCTACATGGTCCTAACGCTACGCGCAGCACGCACGGCCTGCCGCCATCGCACCAGACGCTCCCTTCCCTGCTGCGCGAGTCCGGATACCGAACTGCTTTGATCGGTAAATGGCACCTGGGCCACGAGCCACATTTCGGGCCGATGAAAAGCGGTTATGACGAGCACTACGGGCTCATGTCAGGTGGCATTGATTACTTCACTCACACCTCTCCGAACGGAAAGAAAGACCTCTGGCACAACGGCGAACCGGTAAACGACGACACCTATCTGACCGACCTTTTGTCAGACCGCAGCCTAGAATTTATCCGACGCAGTGTCAGCGAGGAGCAGCCCTTCTTCCTCTCACTGCACTACACCGCCCCGCATTGGCCCTGGGAGACGCGGGAGGATCACGAACTTTCAAAGACCTTGGTGGGTAAGACGTTTCATCTGGACGGCGGCTCGGTGAAAACCTACCAACGGATGATCCACCACATGGACGAAGGCATCGGCAAGATCATGGCCGAGCTCAAGAGCCTCGGACAGGACGAGAACACCTTGGTAGTCTTCACCAGCGACAACGGCGGTGAACGATTCAGCGACAGCTGGCCCTTAGTGGGCGGAAAAATGGACCTGACCGAAGGCGGAATCCGGGTCCCCTATATCGTCCGCTGGCCCTTAGAGATCCAGGCAGGCGGTGTAAGCGAGCAATTGATCATCACTATGGACTGGGTTCCCACTCTGCTAGAAGCAGCCATGGTTCGGCCACACCTCGTACACCCATTCGATGGCGTGTCCATACTGCCCCAACTGCGCGACGCTTCAATAGTGCAAGAAAGGCAATTGTGCTGGCGCATGAGTTACCGAAATCAGCGCGCTTTGCGCCGTGGGAACTGGAAATACCTGCGTGTCGACGGTTTTGACTATCTTTTCAACATCGATGCCGACGCACGAGAACGCGCCAACCTGTTGCTCCGACACCCGGACAAGTTGGCCGAGCTGCGCGACAGCTTCGAACAGTGGGAGCGTTCACTGCCGCCGATTCCCGAAGACGCCTCGGTCACGCTGGTTTATACGAAGCAAGATATGCCTTGAACCATCAACAACCCTAGCAGCTTAGAAAAACAGTTTCATCAACACAAGGAGACAAACCATGACAATCTTCCCTCATAACATGCGACGCAGCGTGCTACGGAGCCTGACGACCTTCACACTAGGCCTCGGCATCGCTGGCGCCTGCTTGGCACAGGCCTGGCCTGCCAAGCCTATCAGGCTGCTTGTGCCCTACACAGCCGGCTCGCCCCCAGACCTGTCCTCGCGCGTCCTAGCCACGCACTTGTCAGCATCCTTGCAGCAGCCTGTCGTCGTTGAGAACAAACCCGGCGCCATCGGCATGGTAGCCCTGCAGGAACTCTTGCGTCAACCCGCTGACGGCTACACGCTCTTTTGTATTCTCACACCCGTGACGACGGCTTCAGCGCTATTGCCAGCACAGAAAGTCGATCTAGCTAAGGAGTTGCAGCCTGTCTCGCAGGTCGACCGCATCGGGACTGTTCTGGTGGTCAATAACGATCTGCCAGTTTCTGATATGAAGTCGTTCGTGGCCTTACTACGCGCCAAGCCGAAACAGCTAAATTTCGCCTCGACCGGCAACGGAACACCAGCCCATTTAGCGGGCGAACTCTTCAAGATACAAGAGAAAGTTCAGGCCGAGCACGTACCCTACATGTCGTTCGCGCAATCAGTGCCCGACCTCATCAGTAATCGTGTGCAGTTCATGTTCATGACCAGTAGCGTGGCGGCACCTCTAGTCAACACGGGTAAAGTTCGGGCGCTGGGGATTGTTGGACCAAACCGCCTGCCAATCTTGGCCAATGTGCCGACACTTGCAGAACAGGGCATGGGCAAGATTGATACCAGCAGCTGGGATGGAATCGTGGTGAAGGCAGGAACACCCAAGTCGATAGTCGACCGTCTCAACACCGAGATAGTCACCGTCCTAGCAAAGCCAGAAATCAAGGCCAAGTTCGTTGACATGGGGATGACGGCTGTTAGCTCCACGCCGGAGGAATTGGGCGCCCTTATTGAGGCCGAGACCACCCGCTGGGTAGCCTTGATCAAGGCTGCAAACATCTCGGCAAATTGACTGTTAACAGGGCAGACTTATCCGCCCTGGTGGGTCGAGTAAATACTATGTTGAGGTGTTCGTGATAACGAGACGAGTGCTCTTCACCGAAGACAAGGTAAGCCAGCCCAACGCATTAATGGACCTCCGACAAGCCAACTAAGGAGGTAGGCAGCTGTTCCCTGGCCTAAAAGATTTCAACCCACGCAACAAACATCTGCCCACCCGAAACCGATCACATCTTTTGCGCTTGCTGCATTTGTAATGTTCCAGGACATAGGCGCAAACCTGCACACCCAACGCCTTGGCATGTCATCAGAAAGCACGATGGCTGTTAGAGGTGATTTTTCAGAACTGTGAAGCTAGCTTCACACAGAGCCAAAGTAACCAAGTAAGACCAACCTCTAGGAGATAAGCATGACCGTTCAAATTTTCAAA